>JAESTB010000620.1 GCA_016763815.1 Arenicella sp. | reverse complement strand
GCTAGCAATTTAGGTAAAACTAAACGCTTACGACATTAGGCACTTCTATTAGGCACTTAGAGTATCTTTAAGTTCACCGGCTTCGTACATTTCATTCATGATGTCACTGCCACCAATAAATTCACCTTTGATATACAGCTGCGGAATGGTTGGCCAACTTGAATAGGCTTTAACGCCTTCACGTATTTGGTCATTGCTTAGTACGTCAACCGTGACAAACTCGGCATCTAGGGCGGTTAAAATTTGCACCGCCTTGCCAGAGAACCCGCATTGCGGAAAGTTAGCGTTGCCTTTCATGAAAAGCACTACTTTGTTGTCAGTTACGGTTTGCTTGATTTGCTCATGAATTGTTACTTGTTCGGTCATTTTATTCGCCTATTGTAGGAGTTAGCAGGGGTTAGTATGAGTTAGATAGTCGATTTTAAGCCTCTAAACTTCTGCGGGTGTTAACGTTTTCATAGATAAGGCATGTACTTCTGCCTTCATTTTGTCGCCTAACGCGGCGTACACTAGCTGATGACGTTGAATACGGGACCTACCTTCAAATTCAGCCGCTACGATAGTAGCTTCGAAATGATGTCCGTCACCCTCTACCGCCACTTGTGCGCCGTCAAAGCCAGATTCAATCCAATTTTTTAGTTGCTCAGGAGTAACCATAGTTCATTTTTCTCAAATCGAGTATTTATTGGTCGCAAGAATACCCGAAAGCCAGTATTTGAGCCAGTTCCAGCGACCAATTGCGAGATTAATCTTTACTTATATTTGTCTCGCCAGTGTCTAGTCTAGCATCAAGCCTAAATAGGCCTATGCGTCGCGCAGTTTATAGCCACTTTTTAGCATCAACACGCAGCCCAACGTCAATACCACAGCTGCGCTAAGCATCACCGCCAAGCTCAATATCAGAGGCTGATCCGATTGACCGAAAAAACCATAACGAAAACCGTCAATCATGTAGAAAAACGGATTTGCTTTCGACAACTGATACCAAAATGGTGGCAATGATGTAATTGAATAAAACACACCACTCAAGAAGGTCAACGGCACGATGAGAAAGCTTTGAAATGCGGCTATTTGATCGAATTTTTCGGCCCACATTCCCGCGATCAGCCCTAGGGCTGCCATTACATAACTACCCAAAACCGCAAATGCGAGAATAACGAAAATATTTTCAATCGGCACCTCCACATAAAAATATGCCAACAGGAAGACACCAACACCGACCGCAAGACCCCGTAAGACCGCCGCCCCGATAAAAGCCAGAAACATTTCCAGCGCTGAAAATGGTGGCAATAGGATAAAAACAATGCTGCCCATCACTTTAGATTGAATCATGCTCGACGAAGTGTTGGCAAACGCGTTTTGAATCACTGACATCATTAGCAGCCCAGGAATCAAAAATTCAGTGTAGCTGACACCAGGAAAAACCTCGACGCGCCCCTCTAAAACGTGACCAAACACTAGCAAATACAATAGCGCGGTAACAACAGGCGCTAATACGGTTTGCATCCAAACCTTGCGCCAACGCGTAACCTCTTTAGAAAGCAAGGTATAAGTAGCTATCCAATTCATGCTCGAACTCCGCTTTGCTCGCCGGTCATTCGAATAAAAATATCTTCAAGGCTGTCATTCAGAACTGAAACATATTCAATGCTAATTGAGGCGGCTCTCAAGCGATCTAATATTTGCATAATTGAATCACTGTCTCGGTGAATCGTAAGCTCAACTTCATTGCCCGCTAAGCGCGATACACGGTCGTGATACTCAGGCGGAATGGTCTCAATCGGATGACTCGCGCGAACTAATAATTTGCTTCCCAAACCTCGGGCTAGCAAGTCTTGCTTGGTTTCAAGTGTCAGCAGTTTACCTTTATCGATAATCGCTATGCGATCACACAACTCCTCAGCCTCTTCCAGGTAATGCGTGGTCAGCACAATGGTATGGCCTTCTTTATGCAGGCGCCGGACAAAACGCCACATCGACTGCCGCAATTCAACATCGACACCGGCGGTTGGTTCATCCAGCACCAATACCTTTGGTTTATGCACCAACGCTTGGGCTATCAGCACTCGGCGCTTCATACCGCCGGATAACTTTCGCATGTTCGAGTCGGCTTTATCACTGAGGCCAAGTTGCTCTAATAGTTCATCGATCCACTGGACATTATTGCGCAGGCCAAAATAACCAGATTGAAACTCTAGAGTCTCACGAACCGTAAAAAACGGGTCCATTACTATCTCTTGAGGAACCACACCTAAATTCATGCGCGCTCGACGATAATCTTTTTGAACATCAGCACCAAGTATCGAAATGCGGCCGCTGTTAACTCTAATGAGTCCAGCGAGAGCACTTATTAAAGTTGACTTACCCGCGCCGTTGGGGCCAAGCAGGCCAAAAAACTCGCCCTGTCGAATATCAAAACTAACCTCGCTCAGCGCCTGTAATTCGCCATATCGTTTAGTCACGCCACGCAGGGATATTGCGGGCTGTTGCTCAGCATTGGCTGGTATTTCTTGAGTCACAATTTCTCTCGAGTGGTGAGGTACTTTACGGCACTGGTTAAAAACAAAAAAGGCGAGCTTAGCTCGCCTTCCGAGGTGTGCTGTGAAGTATACCGTTTAACGGGCGTTTTTACCGCGAAGGTCTTTAATCAACCCGTCAATACCTTTTTCTTTTAAGCTCAAAGCAAAACTCGAGCGATACGTGCGAATAAAATCAATACCCGCTACGTCAAGATTGTAGGCGCGCCAGCGAGTGTCGTTTCGATTACTCATCGACAAGATGATCGAAAACTCTTCACCTGACGCAGATATCAGCTTAGCTTTCACCTTAACTTTATCGCCACCCGTGGCTAACTGGGTAGGCTCGTATATCACCTTCTCTTTACCAGTGGCGTTTAGCAACCCTGTGCCATAACTCTGCAAAAGAAAGATTTTAAATTCTTTAACAAAGGCATTTTTTTGCTCGTCAGTCGCCGAGTTAGCCGTTTTTTTTCCGAGGATGAAGTCGGCCATACGATGCACGTGCAGAGCCGGAAGCAGTGTTTCGTCAAGCATGTCGTAGAGCGCTTGATTATTGGCCTCGTAAGCGGCGCGGTTAGCTTCCAATTTAGCGACCATAGCATCAACCGTTTGTTTGACAACATCCTGCGGGCTCTGCATTGCCTGTGCTTGAGTCGAAAACATGAAGAGCATGCCAATAACTAGCGATAATTTGGTGATTGAGTATTTCATAAGTTTCATTGTGGTCTCCCAGCAAAAAGTATTTTTTCGCGATCAGTTAAAAACTATCACGATTCTGATTTATAGAGGATAGCAAAGTTTAGCTTAATCCCAGATTAATGAATGGTTACAGAGAGACCTTTAAGTTTCGCGCGTTTAATCCGAAATCAGGCGACCGCTTATGTTTAGGGCCTATTCACGCAAAATCAAGACACATTAGTCCTTGCCTTAGCAAAGACCTGTGTAACAGCCACTGTATTGTACATTTATCAGCTTTTCGTTCTAATTTGTTATTGAGTCCGAGTCTGACGAGGTGGTCGGGTCGGATTTGTCGACCAATTGTTCAAGGTTCTGATTAATTTCAAACAACAGCATCACCAGCTCAGCCATTACTCACAAGGCAATAACACCGCCAACAATAAAGACTAACCCTTCAAACATACCGAAGAAGCCATTCGAGAAAAAATGCCCTAGGCCAGTCCACAGAACGGTCAATAAGCCTAGCCAGTACAACACTCGGATCAAGCTAGGAGTTAATAAGTCATCGAAAAAGAGCACTCGACGTGGCAATGGTTCTTTCAAAAAATCACTAATACTGTCTTCATGAATGATCTCCTATCAGGTCGTTTAGCCTTATTCACTAGAGTATATCTCGATAGCCCGATAACGATCCCGACAAATAAATCATCGTGATAGCTAGAATCACATAAATTCAAACAAGTTTAACAATTAGTAAATTCAGGCCCGATTGGCTCTGTTGTAGTTGCAATTAACCTACGAAAACAACACACTTCAGGCCTACACCGTAACTCTCAAGTTGCTCAGAGACCCTTTTATACAAATGCAAATCGAAATCGCCATAGCCCTGGTGTTAGTGGGCTTCTTGCTGCTAATGTGGAGCGCCGATCTATTGGTCGACAACGCCTCAGAACTCGCCGGAAATCTAGGTATATCTACTTTTTTGGTGGGCGTAGTGATTGTCGGTTTTGGTACCTCGGCACCCGAATTATTTGTCTCGGCAATGGCCTCCTTAGAAGGTAAGGGCAATCTAGCCCTCGGCAATGCCTTAGGATCAAACATCACCAACATCGGCATGGTTTTGGGCAGCGCAGCGCTAGTACGAGCATTGCCAGTAAGCCGCTCTACAGCCACCATCGATCTTCCAATCGTGCTGTTTACCGGCGTACTGGCGATCGTATTGATTATGGATGGGCTACTGTCATTTATTGACGGCATTATCTTACTCGGCGTTTTGCTTGGCTATCTAGCTTGGTCAGCTAAAGCCCCGCAAGGCCAAGAACTAGAGCCGTCTGGCTCCGAAATGCTAAATGCGCCTAGCGCCGAAACACGCAGTCAATCCAGCAAGCCGACCTCTGTTTACGCCGCGTGGACAGTGTTCAGCATTATCGTGCTAATGGCCGCTTCTAAAATATTAGTCAGCGGCGCTATCACTATTGCCGAGTACTTTGGTGTAGGCGAATTAATTATTGGCCTTACAATAGTGGCTATTGGCACTAGTTTGCCAGAGCTAGCCGCCGCAATCGCCGCCGCTCGTAAAGGCGTGCACGACATGATTATCGGTAACATTATCGGATCAAACGTATTTAATACCCTCGGCGTATTGGGTCTCACCGGAGCATTACGAGCCACCGAAATTGAGACCAGCGCACTATGGCGTGACTTCCCAGTTATGTTTGCTTTCACTGCGTTGATGTTTATTTTTGCGTTAACCAAAGGCCGCTTCGGTCGCCTCGAAGGTGGACTCTTCCTGTTTAGCTACCTAAGCTATCTAGGCTATTTAATCTTTATCTCAGTTTGATCTTTTGTCGCCGCAGCGATACCCTTCGAGCATGAAAAAAACTGCATTTATTGACTCTGCCTATAAGGTATTGAGCATTGAAGCTGAGGCGATAACGCGTCAGCTTGACCATCTCGGCAGCAGCTTTGAAGAAGCCTGCCAACTGATTCTCGATTGTGAGGGCCGCGTAGTGGTCACTGGCATGGGGAAATCAGGCCATATAGCCAATAAGATTGCGGCTACCTTAGCCAGCACCGGCACCCCGGCTTTCTTTGTGCATCCGGGCGAAGCAAGCCATGGCGACCTTGGAATGATTACACCTAAAGACTTGGTTCTGGCACTCTCAAATTCTGGCGAAACCTCTGAAGTATTGTCGATATTGCCGATCATCAAACGCATGGGGGTCGGTCTAATTGGTTTGGCCAGCGCGCCGAACTCTACCTTAGCTAAGTTGTCAGACGTCTACGTTAATATTCCCATAGAGCAAGAAGCCTGCCCAATGAACTTAGCACCCACCGCAAGCACCACGGCAACCCTTGCGATTGGCGATGCGCTCGCCATTGCAGTATTAAATGCACGAGATTTTGACGAGACCGATTTTGCTCGATCTCACCCTGGTGGCTCATTAGGTCGTAGGCTATTACTTTATGTAGAAGATATTATGCATAAGGACACCGAGATACCGCTTGTGCGAGAAACTGCGCTGCTCTCAGATGCCCTGGTGGAGATGTCGAGTAAAGGCTTGGGAATGACCGGAGTTGTTGATGCCAATAACGCCCTGCTCGGTATTTATACAGACGGTGATTTGCGCCGCACCTTGTCCGAAAGAATAAGCATCGACACACCGATATCTGAGGTGATGACGACGAACCCCGTAACCGCCAAAAAAGATATTTTAGCGGTCGAATTGATTAGTCTAATGAAACTAAAAAGTATTAGTGGCGTAATGATTACCGATGACTCCGGCGTTGTCGGCGCACTCAACATGCAAGATCTACTAAGAGCTGGGGTTTTATGATCACTCTTCCACCACTTCCGTATAAGGTTTCTGATGAAGTTATGGCGAAGGCGGCTAAGGTTAAGCTGGCCTTGTTTGACGTAGATGGCGTACTGACTGATGGAAAGCTCCACTACAGCGCCGATGGCGAGCAGATGAAGGTTTTTCACGCACTCGATGGCCACGGTTTAAAAATGCTGAAATCAGCGGGTATTGATGTCGGTGTTATCTCAGCGCGAAAATCCTTGGCACTACAGACTCGCTTGGACGATCTTGGCATTAAACATTGCTATCTGGGTGTCAGCGATAAGTTATCCGTGTTCGAGCAATTGCTTAAACAGTTAGACTTGAGCGGTGAAGATTGCTGCTTTGTTGGTGATGATGTTATCGATTTACCGGTAATGACTCAATGCGGTCTTAAGTTCTCAGTCGATAACGGTCACTTTATTGTTCGTGACATCGCTGACTGGGTCTCTCCATTAACAGGCGGACAGGGAGCCGTACGAGCGATCTGCGATGTATTACTCTATAGCCAAGGCAGTTACCCGCTTGGCATTACTGGCACACAATGATGGCTTTGGCTTTAAACAGGCTAACGGCTTTACACCGGCAGATTTATTAACTGAGGCCCCTAACTAATCTCAACTATCATAAAAGTCATCAATCGACTCACTTACTAGACACGACACGACACGACACGGCAGCATCACTTGAAACAACTCGAAACACTCTTGTATATATCAATTCTAGGATTAATTGGCCTAGGCGGGATTTACCTGCAAACCTCATTGGTTGAGGATGAACCTGAGTTACAAGACTTTAAAAACCGTCACGACCCTGATTATTACATCGAAAATTTTGTCGCCACTGGTCTAGATAAGAATGGCCAGCGACGCTTTGTAATCAAAGCGAGTCGCATGGCACACTTCCCCGATGATGATACCGCATTGTTCGACAATCCCCATATTGTTCAATATGAAGAAGGCCTAGCACCCCGCCACACTTATGCCGACTCAGGTTGGATGAACTCGAGCGGTGACGAAGTACTGATGACAGGCAATGTTAAAGTGGTGGTCGAAGCCGACTCGCGCGGCCCCGGCGGCACGATAAAATCTAAACGCATGCGAGTGTTACTCGATAAGACCGCCAACAAAGCGCTATTTTAGGCCATGCTTGTTCATCTGCCAGTCAGCTTATATGGTATATTTTGCAAGCTTAACCAACACCAAAAACGAACTAATTGATTGCTAATTAGGGTCGCGCCTTACTAACCGACCAATACGCCTTATGGTCTTCGACCATGAATGCAATCGGCAACCTAAACGGGTAGAAAAATGAAAACATCCTTAACCATTAGTCACAGTCTATTTATCGGGCTTATTATAGCTCTAAGCTATAGCGCACAGGCTATAGCGCTAAGCAGCGACCGCGACAAGCCAGCCCAAATCGAAGCGGATGATACCGAAATTAATTTCAAGACGGGCGTCAGAACCCTGACTAATAACGTGCTGGTAGTGCAAGGAACATTGCGAGTCAAAGCCGATAAGCTGGTCGCCACCTATGATAAGCACGGCGAACTGGTCAAAGCCATTGCCGACGGATCGTTGGCACGCTTCAAGCAACGCCCCGATGGCAAACCAGATGACGTTGAGGGTTGGGCTAAGAAGATAATGATCGATTATCCGACCAACACTATTACTCTGACGGGCAAAGCGGCGCTAAAACAAGGTGCATCAACCGCAGAGGGTAATGAAATTGTCTACAATATGGCGACCGATAAATTGCAGATTATTGGCGATTCTAGAATCGGTACGGTCGGTAAAGGTGGGGCCGCCGCACCAAAACGCAAGATCGAAGACCCGTTTAAAGACGACGATCAAGGTCCACCAGCAACGTCAAAACCAGCAACGTCTGCGGCGAACGATAAAACAACCACTGAGCAAGCAACCGCTGCGCCCGCCAAAGCAGGTCGTTCACGCCTGATTCTTGCCCCTAAAAAGAAGCCATAAGCTAATTACCTAATAATCTGAGCCCTTAGCACGCCTGAAGTGCAAAAGGAAAATGTTGAGGGCTCAATCAAAAAATCTCGAACCTTCTGAAGCATTCAAGGCGTCGATTAAAAGCTAAGCAATAAAGACTTGGAACAAGTATGAGCATTCTAGAAACACGCGACCTATGTAAAAGCTACAAGGGTCTGCAAGTAGTCAAAAAAATTAACATCTCGGTCGAAAGCGGCCAGGTCGTAGGTCTATTAGGGCCTAATGGCGCGGGTAAGACTACAAGCTTTTATATGGTCGTCGGCTTAGTGCGCAGTGACAGTGGTCGTATTTTATTGAACGGCCAAGATATCAGTCACTTGCCGATGCATTCTAGAGCTAAACTCGGCATTGGTTATCTTCCGCAGGAACCCTCGATTTTCAGGAAGTTAACCGTCGCTGACAATATAATGGCTGTATTAGAAACAGATAAAACCATGTCGCCACAGCAGCGTAGTCGGCGCGTTGAACAACTGTTGGAAGAGTTCAACATTGGCCACAAACGTGACACTTTAGGGATCTCATTGTCTGGCGGCGAGCGCCGTCGAGCTGAAATTGCGCGAGCCATCGCGCTAAAGCCATACTTTATTTTACTCGATGAACCCTTCGCCGGTATCGACCCAATTTCAGTTGGTGATATTCAGCAAATTATAGATTACCTTCGAAATTCAGGGATTGGCATCATCATTACCGATCACAATGTCCGAGAAACATTAGATATTTGTGATCATTCCTACATATTGACCGAAGGTAGTGTTCTTACTGAGGGCACCGCCAAACAAATCTTAAGTCATCAAGGTGTCCGTGATGTTTATCTAGGCTCCAAGTTTAAAATTTAGAAAGCCTAAGATTTAGATTTTGTCATAATTGTTGGCAATAGCCAAAATATGGGTATAAACTAAATTTACGTATTTGACTAGCATACAAGCTCTGATCAATGTAGGTAATAACCTAAATTAGCCGTATATCAGAACTTAAATTACACCTAGTTGAAGCGCGGTAATAGTTGAACCCTGGCCGTAAATGAAACAGACCTTAAACCTAAAGCTTTCGCAGCAACTCACTCTAACACCGCAACTCAAGCAGTCGCTAAAGCTGCTACAACTACCTTCTTTAGATCTCGAGCACGAAATTCAGCAAACGCTTGATTCAAACCCTTTATTGGAACGCGTGGATACCGAAGTATCGACTACCGGTCAGGTCCGTTCGTTAGAAAACCCACAAGACAATGGGCTTGCGCAGCCTGTTGGCGAGGCCGCTGATCCTAGCGTTGAGATCGAAAAAACTGACCATTTGGCGGCCGAACAAGATTTATCGACAAACTGGCAGGAATCATTTGAGTCGCACCGCGTGAACACCACTTCAAGCACATCACAATCGAGCGGCGATACGGAATTTACCCACTTTGCGGTCAAGCAAGAAACCTTGTTTGAGCACTTAGACTGGCAAATTCAGATGACCAACTTAAGCAAGCAAGACAAATTGATTGCCCAAACGCTGCTACATAATCTCGACCATGAGGGCTATTTGGTCGCCGAGCTAAATGATATTGTCGACATGTTAGCACCAGAAATTGAGGTCGAAGAAGACGAAGTCGCGGCGATGTTAAGCTTGGTAAAGAGCTTAGAACCTACAGGCGTCGGAGCGCGGGATTTAGGCGAACGACTGAGCATGTTTTTAGCCCTTAAACCGCGACAATCTCTGGGCTTAGAAGCAGCTAAAATCATCGTCGAAAATCATCTAGACTTAGTAGGTACACACAACCTTGCTAAGCTTAAAAAAGAGTTGAATATCAGCGATCAAGGCCTATCCAATGCTTTAAGCCTTATAACCCAACTCAACCCTAGAGTAGGTGCTCAGTTCCAGGGTGATGCTGAAAACCACATCATCCCCGATGTAGTGGTGAAAAAAGTCGCTGATACATGGGTAGCTCAACTGAATGCCGAAAATCAGACTAAACTGAGAGTTAACGCCACCTATTCAGGCTTATTGAAAGCGAGCAACGACAACACGACACCACTCGACAAAGAGAGTAGCGACTACATACAACATAATTTGCTTGAAGCAAAAATGTTCATCAAGGGCTTGATGAGTCGTTATGACACCCTATTATTAGTAACAGAGGCTATTGTTGAACGACAACAGGGTTTCTTCGCAGATGGTGAACAAGCCATGCACCCGATGGTTCTACAGGACATCGCTGAAGCTCTCGAGATGCACGAATCAACAATCTCACGAGCTACGTCAGGTAAATATTTACTTTGTCCACGTGGTGTATTTGAACTTAAATTTTTCTTTTCAAGCGCACTCAGCACAACTGATGGCGCCGCTTCAAGCTCAACGGCGATTCGCTCGTTAATTAAAGAGATGGTAGGTGCTGAAAATAAAGCCAAGCCATTAAGCGACAGCAAAATCGCCAAGGAGTTAGAGTACCAAGGGCATATCGTAGCCAGACGCACCGTGGCAAAATACCGCGAAAGCATGCACATAGCACCATCGAGTCAGCGTAAATCACTGGTCTGAAAGTGATACGACGCAGGTGGGCAGGCTCAAAAATTAAGCCTGCACCTTTCGCCTTTTTGAATGCGCACGGAGCCCTATACGATAAGCATCGCAATCGGCGGGCAAAATACAGCCCGCTACAATCTCAATAGGAGAATCATATGCAATTAACTATATCAGGTCATCAAATCGATTTAACCGATTCAATAAAGCATTATATTGCTGAAAAAATGGAGCGTATCGAGCGGCACTTTGATCATTTGAACAGTATCGACGTGGTATTACACGTAGAGAAAATACATCATAAAGCTGAGGCAACGATTAACGCCAAAGGCATCACCATGCATGCACACGCCGATTCAGACAACATGTACGCCACAATTGACGACTTAGCTGATAAACTGGATTCTCAGGTGCGAAAGCACAAAGAAAAAATCACCAATCATCACCGTGACGGTGGCGCTTTAAAGGATCAGGAATTCGAATAACTAGTCCGAGAAAAAGTTTCTAAAAAAGTTCAAAAAAATAGGCTAGAAGCTAACAGTACAGGCGTTCCTGGCGTAAACTGCACGCAAGTGATACATATTAGTAACATTTAGTGTTGTTTACGCGTAAGCACAAGCAACTAGCCGACCACAATCCACCGAAGTCACAAACGGTTTGTTCTATAGAATAAATCGTTTGTGACTTCGGTGGATTTTTTTAAAACAAGCGACCTCAACATTACGTCAGTGCATAAGATGCCGTTATGCTGAGATCCCAACGACACATTAACTTCAAATGACAAGTTCCCCCTCTCTGCCGCAAAGCGCCCTTTCAAAGACGTTAGACGCCAAGCTAATTTCTGTTAACGCCGAGATCAGTAGTGCCAAAAGGCTACTCGAAGAGATGGCGCGCCTACTGACCACCGGCTTAGACGGTGCAGCACGCGAAAAAGACATTTACCATCAACTATTAGAGCGCGAGAAATTGGGTAATACCGGCATTGGAAATGGCGTCGCTGTTCCTCATTCTCGATGCGATCAAGCGACGACAGCGATTGTCGCGATCATCTCGCTCAAGCACCCGATTGATTTCGACAGTATTGATAAGCAGGAAGTTGACTTAGCGTTTGGTTTACTTGTGCCTAAGGAAGCATCACAAGAGCATCTAAATTTGCTAGCTGATATCGCTCGATTAATGTCCGACCCAGATAAAAAACATCAATTATCTATGGCCAAAAATCAATCCGAGGTTATAGAGTTAATCGGCTCTTGGTCTAATACGAACTGAGTTATGGCCAAAACCGCACCTAAATTTTTCATTATTAGCGGCACCTCAGGGTCCGGGAAAACGATTGCGCTACAAGCGTTAGAGGATCTTGGCTTTTACTGTATAGACAACCTTCCGGCGTCACTGGTGCCGGAGATGGCTGCGCGCGTGCTTGGCAATAATACCAAGCACCATAATTGCGCGATCAGTATCGATTCGCGCAATCAAGATTTTATTGGTGACCTGAAAGAAAGCTTCGAAAGCTTAAAGTCATTCAATATAGAAACTCGTGTCATTTTTATTGATGCCGACGATAAAACATTACTTAAGAGGTATAGCGAAACCCGTCGCAAGCACCCATTATCAGATGAAAACACGTCGTTGATTGAAGCGATCCGTAAAGAGCGTGAGCTACTTGAGCACCTATCAACCATCGCTGATCGTAAAATAGATACTTCGAACATCACACCGCATGAGTTGCGCACTATTATTCGGGACGACAGCGAGCAAGGCAGTGACCACTCTTTGACACTACTCTTTCAATCATTCGGATTTAAATACGGTAACCCAAGCGACGTCGACTTTATGTTTGATGTACGATGCCTGCCTAACCCCCATTGGCATGCAGAGCTTAAACACCTCACTGGCTTAGACCAAGCGGTACAAGATTTTTTAGCCGAGCAGCAGGTCTGTACTGAAATGTATCAACAAATTCGCAATTTTGTTGAGCACTGGCTGCCGCACTTTATTAATGATAACCGCAACTACATTACTGTTGGCATTGGCTGCACTGGAGGACAACATAGATCTGTATATCTCACCAGCTTGCTACAAGGGCACTTCTCAAGCCACAGCAATATACAAACCCTTGTTCGCCACCGCGAACTGAGCCTATAAACTCTTGCAAGTCAAACTTAAATCATATGCTTGAACAACAAATAGAAATCGTTAATAAACTCGGCCTCCATGCTAGAGCCTCGGCTAAATTAGTGAGTGCCGCAGCGCGTTTTGGCAGTAGAGTAGAAGTCGAATTCGGCCCGCACACGGCCGACGCCAAGAGCATTATGTCGGTTATGATGTTGGCCGCTTCGGTTGGTAGCCTAGTAATAGTAAAAACCGATGGCGCTGATGAACAAGCGGCTATGGACGCGGTAACCGCGCTAATCAATAACTATTTTGACGAGGAAGAGTAACTAACAATGCTGAGTTTATTCGGTTCAGGTATTGGACGGGGCATCGCTATTGGCCAAGCCTACGTACTAAAAAATAGTGATATCGAGATACCTCACTCTAGCCTCGAGCAAGCCGAAGTCACAACCGAAGTAAAACGTTTTCGTTCAGCCATTCTGACAACTGAAAATACCTATAAAGCATTACTCGAAAACCTCCCCAAAGACGCGCCAAAAGAGAGTGCCGCATTTATTAACGCACACATGCTAATGCTTCGCGATCCGATGATTATGGACACGTCTATAAAAATCATTCGCACCGAGATGGTAAATGCAGAATACGCCTTGCAAACTCAGGCAGATACGCTGATTAAAGTCTTTGAGCAGATGCAAGACGCTTACCTGCGTGCCAAAAAAGCGGACGTTCAACATGTAACAAATCGAGTATTGAGAAACCTTTTAAAGATCGTTTCGCACAGTCTCGATGAGTTCAATGATGAAAATTTGGACGGCAAGATCATCGTTGGCAAAGACTTGTCCCCGGCCGAAACGATTTTCATCAAAGACCGTAAAGTCGCATCATTTGTTACTGACTTAGGCAGCCAAATTTCGCACACAGCAATTATTGCTAGAAGCTTGAAGATGCCAGCGGTTGTCGGCCTGCACGGCAGTACTCGTTACATAAAAGACAATGATGTACTGATTGTTGACGGTATGCGCGGCATTATCATCATCAACCCGAGTGACAAGATTCTTCGCGAATACAAGGCTCGTCAAAGCAAAATTCGAGCACGTCAACGCGAACTAAATACGCTCACCAAAAAGGCCAGCAAAACGGTCGATGGTGTCCGCATTCAGTTACTCGGAAACATCGAGAATGCCAAAGATGCTAAGGCGCTCAACAAAGTTAACGCCGCTGGCGTAGGATTGTATCGGACCGAATATTTATTCATGAACCGAGAACAAGCCCCTAACGAAGCCGAACAATTTCGAGAATACAAACGCATTGCCATCAGTGTTGCTAAACCAGTTGTTATTCGCACGCTCGACATAGGCGGTGATAAACAGCTTGATTTTAACTACCCGAACAAACAATCAAGCGAGTCCCCTTTAGGCCTTCGCGCAGTGCGCATGTGCCTAAACCATATTGAAATTTTCAAACCCCAGCTACGAGCCATATTAAGAGCATCAGCCTTTGGCAAGGTCTCTATTATGATCCCGATGGTGAGTAATTTTGACGAAATAGACCAAGTATTGACCATTATTAAGCAGACTAAAATGGAGTTGAAAGCAGAGGGCATTTCCTTTGACTCACGGATTAAAGTCGGCGGTATGATTGAAGTACCCGCCGCTGCAATAATGGCGGACTTATTTGCACAAAAGCTAGACTTTCTGTCGATTGGCACTAACGACCTAATTCAATACACACTCGCAATAGACCGTGTAGACGACGCCGTAAACCACCTCTACGACCCTATACATCCGGCTGTTTTACAACTAATAAAGCAAGTGATTCGTGCCGGTAAAAAAGCTGACATACCGGTGTCCCTCTGTGGGGAAATGGCCGGTAACATCAGTTATACACGGTTACTACTCGGCCTCGGTCTGAAAAACTTCAGTATGGATGCTACCTATCTATTAGATGTAAAGGATAGAATATTAAAGGCCGATACAAGTAAACTAAGATACCTAGTCGGCAAAATCGTTAGCAGCGACAACCCCAGCGAAGCGAGAGACTATTTAGTTAAATTAAATCAGTTATAATAACCGTAGAGACCTTTGCACCAACCATTTTATCTCAACTTTGATTGCTGCAAAGGCCTCCCGTACAACACGTCACGTCACTTCAGGTTGAGGAGTCCAGACAGTGCATCAAACAACGCCACAGATTACCAACATCGTTGAATTGCTAAACGTAAATGACAGCGCTGCTGTAGCCGCATTGTTTGCATCGGCTCACCCTGCAGACATAGCCGATGCATTAGAGCAACTAACGCCGGCAAATAGGCCTCTAGCATGGGTTCACGTGCCGATAGCGGTTAAAGGCGAAGTTCTCACTGAATTAAGCGAGGGTGTGTTCAAGAACTTAGCTCACGAACTTGATAACCGAGAATTGGTTAACGCTATCAAAGCTCTCGATATTGATGAGTTGGCCGACCTAATACCCGACTTGCCAGAGGCTTTATTGGCCGATGTCTTGTTTGAGGTTGACACTAAAACTCGCGCCAATTTGGGCGAAGTGTTGTCTTACCCAGAGGACAGCGCTGGCGGCCTGATGAACCTCGATACTACCGCGGTACGCGACAATATTTCGCTCGACGTTGTGTTGCATTATCTTCGACTAAAATCCGAACTACCCGAGCATACAGATACAATATATCTGGTAGATCGGCAAAACCGCTTAAGCGGAATTTTACCAGTCGACCGCTTAATCACTAAGCCTGGGCAAGACTCAGCTCTGGCTCACGCTATCGAAACCCCGGTCACTTTTCAATGCTTAGATGATGAAGAAGACGTTGCCAAAGCGTTCGCCGACTACAATTTGATCTCGGCGCCAGTGGTAGATCAAAACAATGCATTATTAGGGCGAATTACTATTGATGATGTGGTCGACGTAATTCGTGATCAAGCAGAACATGACATCATGGCTGCCGCGGGCTTAAAAGAAGACGAAGATATCTTTGCACCAGTCGCCAAAACGTCTCGCAACCGAACCGTCTGGTTGGCTGTGAATTTGGTTACGGCCTTACTTGGCTCTTGGGTAATCGGCTTGTTCGAGGGCTCAATTCAACAGATTGTCGCCCTAGCCGTGCTAATGCCGATCGTTGCAAGCATGGGCGGTAACGCCGGCACCCAAACGCTCACGGTGGTTATTCGAGGAATGAGTGTCGGCACTATCTCCCGCGGAAACATGCTCACAGTACTCAAAAAAGAGACCATGGTTGGTGTTTTAAACGGACTGATTTGGGCAATCGTTATCGCCTTTGTCTCGACGCTTTGGTTTGAAGATATCTTCTTGGGGCTGGTGATCGCAGCCGCTATGATAGCTAACCTAGTAATGGGCGCAATTGCCGGGGTCTGCATACCAATATTTCTAGATAAAATGAAGATAGATCCAGCTCTCGCCGGTGGAGTCGCTTTAACCACCGTAACCGATGTCGTGGGTTATTTTTCAGTACTCGGTTTGGCGACTGTTTTACTACTTTGAGACATAAGCACAACTCAGCAACGAGTTGAAAATAGTTTGGATTTTCTCCAATTGAAACGCAGAACGCAGCTAATAACCATCTATCTGGGTAAAATCATCTCGTACCGATTCAGGCTCGGCGACCATTTTTCCATCTACCTCTACCCAGGCGTGACTGCTAAATTGGCCTCCTTTTTTACTAACCCCGATGACCACCGAGGCTTGCACCCCGCGGGCTATAAGCATCTCCACCAAAACAATAGACTTAGGCAAACACTCCGCTACTAGAAACTGTAACCTAGCCGCCAGTCGAACGGACTCATGCATCTGCGCTGCTAGGCTTGAATCAGCTATGCGATTGGTAGGTCGACTTTGGACCACAGTGAGTTTCAATGCTAACCACCGGTTATCATTGAAAAATTGCTTGAATTTAATCCTAAGTAGTACCGGCCATAAACGCCAATATGCACACCACAACCAGCCCAATTGAAGCATGCTAAGCTTTTGAAATGATTGGTATTTTAACATTTTTCCGGTTTATGATTTAGAATAGGATATAACTGAAATAAGATGCGAAACAGTTATTTTGAAAACTCTTTCGATAGGGCTTTGATCAGGATTAAGGTAAACTATAAGGTATGCAGCTTCTAAACACCATTTTGACTAGTCGTACTTGGACTCGCCACGGCTTGAAAATTGCCTATGGCTTTTCAGGCTTATTATTGCTTGCCGTTATTGCCACCGTTGCTTTGAGCATTAAAACGCAAAGTGAAATCAAAGCGGCAAACTACGCCGAACAAACCATCGCTCCTATCAGCAAGAAGGCTCAGCATTCATATAGGGTCAATAACATTGTTAATGCCAACTTATTTGGCGACCCGAGCCCAGACCCAATCGCTAAAGTTGCACCCAAAACGACATTAGACTTAACCTTACAGGGCGTTCTTGCCGCTAGCGATAATTCCATTTCCCGAGCGATCATTATGTCGGGGAAACGTAACTCTAAACTCTATTCAATAGGCGAGTCGATTCAGGGCGCTGGTGTCTCAATAGAAGCCATCAAGGCTGACGAGGTCCTACTAAACCGTAATGGCGCGATAGAAAGTTTACCCATGATCAAACCGAAATCCAGAGGCAATAGCGACGGCTCAATCATCAGCTATTCAGGCGGTAGTTCTGGCGTAGTTCCTAACTCTGGTCTACAGAAAGCATCAGTACGCAACTCTCAAGTAAGCCGCACAAGGAGTAAGCCGCGCTCGGCGAACGGGCGTCCTCGTAAGATTAAAAAACCAAATTTTTCAGGCTTAGATCGCGCGTTACAAAAAATGGGTGAGATTTAACCGGGCTTCTCTTAGCCTACGACACTTTTGTGCAACTGACGTTAGCTCAACAACAGCGATTTGTTTTTTAAAAAGACTCGACCCGCTTTTACCTAGGTCTTTTTTTGCCGTTTATTATCGAGAACCTTGACCATGCCACCCAGCCAAAAAGCATTAAAAAGGATACGCCGATAATCCAGTTGCCATACTGCTTAAACGGAGTGTCACCCGTATGGGCTTGTACTTGGCGAGCTAGGACTGCGATTTCGAATTGTGCCGTTGCAGCAAGTAATGTACCTCGTTGATCAATGAATAGAGACGGGCCAGAATTAGCACTCCTCACCATCGGGCGTGACAACTCCCTGGCTCTCATTTGAGCCATTTGCCGACGCTGATGAGGGGCTAACGAGTCACCAAACCAAGCGTCCTCGCTAATATTCACCAACACAGTGGCATCGCCTACAAACTTACGGTATTCAGCCGCAAAAGCATCTTCGTAACAAATCGATAAGCCTACTTTGATCGCACCGCAGTTGAGGCTCTGAGCCCCCTGCCAAGATGAAAAATCACTCATAGGCAACTCTAAATATTCAAGCACCCAGTTAAATAAAGAACGAAGCGGCAGGTACTCACCGAATGGCACCAAATGGCGTTTTCGGTATATCTGCGTTTGCCCGTTGCAACTCAGCACAGCTGCGTTATAGCTCTCGTCGAGGTTACCTTGTGCAATGCTAGGGCTGTCCATAATACCGGTTAATAGCGCGGTATTATTCGGCGTGATTCTATTCCAAAAATCAACGTCAGTTTGCTGCATATAGAGCGGCAAGGCGGTCTCAGGCCAAACTAGCAAATCAATATTCTGCTGTGCTTTCAGTTGCTGGCTTAAGCTTTGATATTTTTCAATCACCCGCTCTCGTACATCGATTTGCCATTTTTCATTAATCGGCACGTTGGCCTGAACGATGCCGATGTCAACGGGTGATCCAATCGGTTCTGACCAACTCGCACGGTCACTCATGAATGACATGAGTAGTAATAAGACAATTGTTGTCAATGCAACCAAGGCCATTGATTTTTGCTTGGATAAATAAAGCCTTAACGCCAATGCTAATAAGCTTGAGATGGTGACAACGATGAAACTGATTAGGTAGATGCCGCCAATCGGAGCCCAAGAGAATAACCAACTGGGGGTTTGAGTATAGCCAATATCGAGCCATGGAAAGCCGGTGAGAATCCAACTTTTCATCCATTCAAAAATGACCCAAACAAAGCTAATAAAAACCAATCTGAAGCGCTTAGGAAAAAGAATCGCTGTCACCCCAGAGGCGCTTGCTATAAACAGCGCCAGAATTCCAGCAAAACCGAGCACCGCGATAATACCCATCCATACTGGCATGCCGCCGTAGGTAGTAAGCGACACATAGACCCAAGAGACACCAGCCCCATAGAGGCCATAACCATAAGCAAGGCCGGCAAAAAATGCCATTTTAGGCTTCAGGCTATGGGTCATATAAAAATATAGACCAAGACTAATAAATGCCAAAGGCCAGTATTCAAATGGTGCGAAAGCCAGCACTTGCAACGCACCTAGCGCCAAACAAGCGATCACAAGCGACCAGCCTCTCAACCTCAAATCACCCATAAGCTGACGTCTGATGCGTCGAGTAAAAACGATTCTGCTTAGCTACGGTTTTTCAATTCGAGGTAGATTTTTTTCTCCTCAGCGAACCGGTGCACGATCGACGTCTTTTGTTCTTCTAGCTTTATTAACTCAGCATTCGACGTATCGACACGAGCTTGCGCTTCAGCGATTTGTTCTAAATTAAGCTTCTTTCTACCGCCAGTAAAATCAGCCCCTTTTTTCTTCAAACGTTGAATTTTCGAGGTAACCGATTTCACGTAGGCTTTGTGTACCGCCACGTTACCGTTGACAGAGTCAATCTGGTTATCGCGTTGACGGTCAATATCTGCTTCAGTTTCGTAGACACTTAAGATACGTATTCGCTCGTCTTCTTCGGCTTGAACACGCTCGGCCTCGGCCACGGCCTTAGCTTTCTCGTCAGCTTCTTTCTGAACTTGTTCTAGGGTTTTCGGCGCGTCTTTTTCACTTGAGATAAAGCCCCTATCATTCAAGGTAGTTACCTTCGACTTACTACACTGAGCAACCGCAATATCGCCATAGTGCCAATTACCATCGGTATCTTGGCATTTTTTAATCGCATGTGCGGAAGAAAACGAGAATACGCCAAAGACCAAAATTGCGCTGAGTATAAAAGTAATTCGCTTCATAATATTTCTCACTATTTTGCTACAAAAAATGACACTAACGCTGTGACCGCACAGCTCGTATTACTAAATACCCACCGAGAATCATCATCGGCAGACTCAACAGTTGCCCCATGGTCACCCAATCAAACAACAAATAGTTCAGATGAGCATCGGGCACTCTAACAAACTCGATTGGAATTCTCGCAAGCGCGTAACCAATCAAAAATAAGCCTGACAAAAGCCCCAAGGGTCTCGGTTTTCTGGCCACTATCCAAAGTACCGACATCAATACGATGCCTTCTAAAAACGCCTCGTATAACATTGATGGGTGACGCGGTAAGGGGCCACCGTTGGTAAATACCATACCCCAAGACACGTCAGTGACTTTGCCCCAAAGTTCTTGGTTAATAAAGTTACCCATGCGCCCGAAAAATAGACCTATCGGCGCGACTGGCGCGACGAAATCGCCAACCTGCAGCAAACTTAGGCCGATTTTACGACTAAAAAACATAATGCCAACGATCACACCAAGCAGACCGCCATGAAACGACATTCCACCCTGCTGTACATAAAGCACTTCGACCAAGTGGGTTAAATAATACTCAGGCTTATAAAATAACACATAGCCTAGTCTGCCACCCACTATGGCACCTATCGCACCGTAAAAAATAAGGTCTGAAACTAAGTCAGAATTCCACTTTGAGTGATATAACCCGGGGTGTTTTTTTATTCGGTACACCCAGAGAAAGTAAACACTCAAGAAGCCTGCGACATACATCAAGCCGTACCAATGTATCTCAAGACCGAATATAGAAACGGCTACGGGGTCAAAATTAGGGTGTACTAGCATTATTTTTCTACCGTTTAACTATAGTTAAGAATCGCTGAACAATAGCTGAACATATCGCAATGTCTTTAAAGCGATTCGCCAAACGCTTGTTGGTAACGTTCGGCAAAACTTGCCGGTGTAAAGTGATGATTTTGCGTTCCGGATTGCTCAATTTTGATTGCGCCACAAAGTGCGCCCATTTGACCGCAGGCTTTCCAATCTCTTCCAGTGGTAATACCGTGCATTACACCTGCTCGATAAGCGTCGCCACACCCTGTAGGGTCAACGGCATCACTTATCGGAGCACTGGCAACCTTAATCATTTCGCCAGCATGGTAAATTTCAGACCCTTGACCACCACGTGTGACAATCAGTGTTTCGACTTTTTTGGCTAATTGCTCGAGCGTCAGATCAGTCTTATCTAAAAGCATTTGGCTTTCATAGTCGTTGACGATGGCATAGTTAGCTTGGCCTAGAAACGTCAGCAACTCATCACCACTA
The DNA here is from genome assembly GCA_016763815.1 of Arenicella sp. Lineage (GTDB taxonomy): Bacteria > Pseudomonadota > Gammaproteobacteria > Arenicellales > Arenicellaceae > Arenicella. Next base: position 3,813 of record JAESTB010000620.1, on the reverse strand, counting down.
AACATCGGTAATCCTTGACCTGGATCAAAGATGAACGGAATCTCTAACTCGGCGAATTGCTGAGCATGTTCGATCATCGCATCGCGACCATCAGGGCCAACAATACCTAGCTCGATATCTTTGGCATCTTCGATTCTATTTTGATGAGCAAAATTCATCGCGCCAGGATGAAAAGCAATAATTTGATTATTATCAAGATCGGTGGTGATAAACGCCTGTGCAGTAAAACTGTCGGATATTTTGACCACGTGTTCGGCACTTAAGCCTTGCTCTTCAAGGTAACGATAGTAAGGGTCGAAGTCTTCGCCGACGGTCGCCATGATCACCGGGTCACCACCCAATAGCTTTAAGTTGTAGGCGATATTACCCGCACAACCACCTAAATGACGGGTCATACTTGGTACAAGAAACGCCACATTCAAAATGTGGGTTTGCTCAGGCAAAATGTGATTCTTAAATTGGTCTTCAAACACCATTATAGTGTCATAGGCCATAGACCCAGTAATTAGAGTTTTCATATTCGAAGTAAAACCTTAGGTTGAAGCTTAAAAACTAAGTGCTAAAAAATCCAGCAACTAGCTTTTTAATATTGACTATATAGCCGCAACTGCGGCGTCATAGTTTAATTCTTGAGCAATGTCAGACACTAACTCAATATTATCTTGATCGAGAACTAAAACAGCGCGAGCGGGCTATCGGCTGTTAATGCACTATAACTCGCGCCGACTGGGCCTGTAAAACCGCCCAGCTGCAAACGGCAAATCAGCTGACACCACTAGCTGAAACGACTAACAGTTCGACACCATCACTGGAAAGCAGCCTGACAGATTAATAGTCTTGCCCTTTAGGACGATTGGCATGCTGCCTCCTGTAGCAACTTACGACGGAACTTCTCAGTCGTCAACTTGTGCAAGATAGCCTTCTGACGATAGTAGAGCTTCGAACTCAGTTAGGTCGCTTGCCTTTATGCGAAACATCCAACCGCGCGCATACGGCTGCTCATTTAGCAATTCTGGCTCACCATCGAGCTCTTCATTGACCGCAACTACCTCACCACTAACGGGTGCATATATATCTGATGCGGCCTTAACCGACTCAATCGCACAGCATTGTTCGCCAGCGTCGACTGCTAAACCAACATCAGGAAGGTCTACGTAAACGACGTCACCAAGGGCTTCTTGAGCATAGTCAGAAATCCCTACCTCAACTATATCGTCTTCTAATAGTCTGACCCACTCATGTGAGGCCGCGTACTTTAATTCACTAGGTGTTTCGCTCATGGTTGTCTCCAAATAAAATAAGGGTGAGCCAAATCCAAACAAATTCGGCCACAAAACGCTTAGCATTATAAAGCAAACCGTCAGACAACCAACAAGTGCTTGCGCTCATTTTGCAAAAATAGACGACATCAGTGCTTGCAATACGTCGTCGCTTCACAGAAAATGAGAATCATTCTCATCTGTAGACTCTACTCACTGATTTATTATGAAAATAGCCCTAACCCTTATCACTGCAATTTTTCTCGGCGCCTGCCAACAACATGCGGATGAAGAAGTGAATCTGTATTCAGCGCGCAATGAAGCGCTAATGAAGCCATTGCTCGATGCCTTTAGTCAAGAGACTGGAATTAAGGTGAACCTAATAAGCAGTAAAGCTGATGCCCTATTGACTCGAATCAAGAGCGAGGGCAATAACAGCCCTGCCGACGTTCTACTCACTACCGATGCCGGTCGACTGCACCGCGCGAAATTAGCGGGCATCTTTACCGCAATAAACTCTGCCACGCTAGATAAGGCAATCCCAAGTCAATATCGTGATCCACAGAATCAGTGGTTTGGCCTATCAGTTCGTGCCCGCCCGATTATGTCGACCCAAGCGGCGACTCAGATGGCGATCACTCGCTACGAAGATCTTGCTGACCCGCTACTTGCCAAGCAGATCTGCATTCGCTCGTCGGGCAATATTTATAATCAGTCATTAGTGGCCGCAGCTATTGAGGCCAATGGTGAAGCTAGCACTGAGACATGGGTAAAAGGCCTAGTTGCCAATTTTGCACGTAGCCCTCAAGGCGGAGACCGAGATCAAATTAGGGCCGCGGCAGCAGGCCAGTGCTCGATCGTGGTTGCCAACACCTATTACCTCGCGAATATGCTGTCAAACAAAGGCAATGCCGATGACTTACAAGCAGGGTCTAAGATGACAGTGATCTGGCCAAACCAAGAAGATCGGGGAACTCACGTAAACGTAAGTGGTGCCGGTGTTCTAAAAACTGCGCCGAATAAAAACAACGCAATTAAACTAATCGAGTTCCTAGCCTCCGACACAGCTCAAAAACTATATGCCGAGGTCAATTTTGAGTACCCGGTGAAAGTCGGAATAGAGTTACATCCAATACTAAAATCTTGGGGAACATTTAAAGCAGATCCATTGCCGCTGAGCAAGCTCGGAGAGAACAACGCTGACGCAGTGAAACTTATGGATAGAGCCGGCTGGAAGTGAATTATCACTTCGCTCCCCTGATCACCGACCTTACGCTGCAATGACATCATGACTCGCCATTTTAACTGGCACATTTTAAGTGCGGCCATTGCTTCGCTGGTATTGCTACCGCTATTAACGTTGGCATGGTTGAGTGCTAGCGCAAACTCCGAATTGTGGGCCCACTTAGCGAATACGGTGCTGGCTGACTACGTGGTTAGCTCTTTGAGTTTAATGTTAGGGGTCGCGCTATTGACCTCGCTGCTTGGCATAGGTTCAGCCTTACTAGTGACCCAGTACCACTTCAGGGGTGTTAATTTTTTTCATTGGGCCTTGCTGTTACCGCTTGCTATGCCGGCTTATATAACCGCGTATTCTTACACCGGCCTATTAGATGTGGCAGGGCCAATACAAAGCTTACTTCGCTCTCAATTTGAGCTAACGTTTGGGCAGTATTGGTTTCCTGAAATACGCTCCTTAGGTGGCGCAATATTTGTTTTGTCGTTTGTACTCTACCCATATGTATATCTCATGGCACGGGCTTCTTTTATGGAGCAATCTCAGCATTTAAGAGAGGTTGCGCAATTGCTTGGCTATAGTCGTCGTAAAGCGTTGTTCCGAATTACTCTGCCAATCGCGCGGCCAGCAATCATCGCTGGAGTCTCATTAGCCTTAATGGAAACTCTCGCCGATTTCGGAGCGGTTAGTTATTTTGGGGTAAACTCTTTTACCACTGGCATATTTCGCACTTGGTATGGCCTCGATAGTGTGGAGGGTGCTGCGCAACTGGCCCTGATCTTATTGAGTTTTGTGGTGGTGCTGCTAGCGCTGGAAAAATCATCCAGAAAACGAGCCGCGTATCATGGCAAAAAAACAGCAAAACCAGCGCAGGCCAAACACTTAAGCGGGAAGAAACAGGCGTTGGCCATTGCCTTAGTCTGTATCCCGCTGTTGCTAGGATTCATTATTCCGTGCGCGCAACTCATCTACTGGGCAATTAAGAACATTGAGCAATTAGCATCCGCCGAATTCTGGCAACTGGTTGCAAATACTCTACTGTTAGCCAGCATAACCGCTAGCGTGGCTCTATTTCTTGCGCTTTTAGTCGCCTACAGTCATCGCTTAAACCAATCTAGATTCACTGCAATTAGCAAGAGCATTGTAGGGCTTGGTTATGCGATACCTGGCTTGGTCATTGCGGTCGGCGTATTGATTCCATTAGCCTACTTCGACAACACCGTTGATGGATGGCTACGCAGCCACTTTGACTACTCTAGCGGCTTGTTAATCAGCGGCACAATCGCAGCGCTTGTAATCGCCTATTTGGTTCGCTTT
>JAESTB010000619.1 GCA_016763815.1 Arenicella sp. | reverse complement strand
GGGCTTATCTGAGACTCAAACATGCTAGACCATAGCTTGGCCGCCTCGACCCTGAGTGCGGTGAAGAAAACCTCTTTGTTGTTAGCGCCTAATTGTTCTTCAAAATCGAAGTACATTCTGGCGAATAACTCTCGTACCGGGATTTTATTCTTAATTAATGTCTCGTCCAAGTCGAAGAAAACGGCTTTTAATCTGTTACTCATAATGTTTGTTAAGAATAGTGTTATTTGCGTAGCGTCAAACGTGCTAGTAGCTTAGTTAAGCCGTTTAAAGTTGCCCGTGCTCTCTTGCCATGCTCGTTTTAATACAAACTCTCGATCGAGACCTAAGGGAAAACCGGCCACCTTTATTGGCTGGTATCCGTCGTCTTCAGACAACTCATCTGAGTTAAGAACAGTCTCCAGAGGGGTGTCATTGGCGGCCGCCAAATTGCCGATAAGCGCGAGTTGACGCATCATATCTTGGAACCGAACTAAGCCCGTACGATTGCTTGTATCGCCATGGCCGGGAATTACGGTTACAAAATCTAGCGCTAGCACGGAATCGATTGTTGCCGGCCAAGCTTGTACTGAACCTCCAGCTTCGAGGTCGATATTTGGATAATGCTGATTGAAAAATAGATCGCCGGTGACAAGCGTTTTATCTTCTTCGAACAACACTACCAAATCACCGTCGGTATGGCCCCGACCAGGATGTACAAGCGTGATGGTTTTGTTACCGAACTTGAACTGCTTTTTATCAACGAAGGTATCATTTGGCAGCAATTTTGCCTTTTCACCTTGCCAATTATTAGCATCGAGCACCTCAAGATGTGACAAGGTTCTCGCCGTTGATACTACTTGAAGGCCCGGTTTAAAGCCTGGATTGCCATGTGTGTGGTCAAGATGGTAATGAGTGTTCACCAGCAAGACGACTTCTTTGCCGGTTAGCTGCTCAGCTTTTTCACGTATTAACGAACCCTGCATCTTGAACGTCATACTGTCGATTACTACCGCCCCCGCATCTGTGTTGAGTACCGTAGTGTTGCCACCTACGCCACGAATAACATGTATATCGTCATTAATTTTTTCGACTGATAGACTGCGAATATTGAGAAAGAGGTAGATTATAAAAATTACGATGAGTAATAGCAGTGCCAGAATGCATTTTTTCCAAAATTTCATGCTTTAGTATGCCTATCGGCTTGTTTTTATTATAGTAAGACACTATAAACCATTTCTAATGAGTGTCGCGAAAACTGTTTCATGGCACGCAGAAAGAGGAGACCTATGTCAGACAACACATCAGAAGCGAGAATTGAACTGGTACAACTAGCCAATGGAGATATCGCGTTGCGCCGTTCAGACAATCCTGAACAGCCATTAGTGGTGATTACTATTTCTGATCAGGTAGATGATTTAATGCCGATGGACAAAATCGATATTGCTGAATCGATGGTTGAAGCTGGTATTGAGCGCTACCGAGATATTCAGGTTGAGCGTGTTGAAGAATCGCAAACTGTCAATTCTGGGATGTTGCACTAATGTGGTACGCGATAGTAGGCCAAGACGTTGAGAATAGTTTACCGTTAAGAAAAGTTCATCGGACTGCACATTTGGAACGCCTAAATCAGCTAAATAGCGCTGGGCGACTTTTAATCGCTGGGCCTCACCCTGTTGCAGATAGTTCAGAGCCGACTGACGCGGGCTTTACCGGTAGTTTATTGGTAGTCGAGTTTGACTCATTGGATGATGCTAAAAAATGGGCTAATGCTGACCCGTATTTTGTTAATGGAGTTTATCAATCTGTTAGCGTAAAACCATTTATTAAGGCATTGCCTTAAGGCTCGATGTTTCTGAACGTACTTATGAGTTGCGTAGCCGTTAGTATTTAGATCATTCTTCAATGGATTTAGTCAGCTACTGCCCAGAGCGCTTTGAAATTACTGCCCAGAGCGCCCTTGAAATTATTGCCCAGAGCGTTCTTGGAATTGAAGCTCAGACAAACGTCGATACAGAGCTGAACTCTCTAGTAGCTCATCATGCGTTCCTTGTGCCACCAGATGCCCGTCATCTAAAACTGCTATCGAGTCGACGTTGCGAATGGTGGCTAAGCGATGCGCAATAATTACCGTAGTTCGATTTTGCATTAAGTTTTCCAGAGCTTGCTGAATTCGATGTTCGCTTTCGGCGTCTAATGCTGAGGTCGCTTCATCAAGAAGTAATATTTTAGGGTCCTTTAGGATTGCTCGTGCGATTGCAACCCGCTGACGCTGTCCACCGGATAAACGAACACCTTGCTCGCCTAAGAAACTCTCATATCCTTCAGGTAGTTTTTCAATAAAGTCATGCGCGTTAGCCGCTTTAGCGGCCGCGACCACCTCAGCTTTACTTGCCTCTGGCTTGCCATAGCGAATGTTATGCATCACATCACCACTAAACAAGGTTGGCTGCTGAGCTACTACCGCAAGTTGTGAGCGTAAGTCTAGAGGCATTAGCTCGCGGATATTGATTGCCCCGAGAGTCACCGTGCCTTCATCTGGGTCGTAAAAGCGTTGCAATAGCTCAAATACGGTTGACTTGCCAGCACCCGATGGCCCCACTAGAGCCAGAGACTTACCTTCTTCTATTACGAGGCTTAAGTTTTCTAAGGCCGCTTGATCAGGCCTAGATGGGTAATTGAATGTGACCTTATCGAGAACTATTCGTGAGCCAATGCCTGCGGTAGTTTCCGGCTGACTAGGCAGTTCAATAGTGCTTTTAATCGACAATAGTTCGAGCAACCTTTCCGCCGCACCCGCGGCTCGCTGTAATTCACCGATCACTTCTGAAATTGTCGCTACCGAACCGGCCACGATGATTGCATAGAATACAAAAGCGCCTAATTCACCCCCCGTCATTACCCCGTTGATTACGTCATTGCCACCGACCCAGAGCATCGCTGCTATGGCACTAAAAATAAGTGATATGACTACTGCGATTAGCATTGCCCGTTGCTTAATTCGCTTACGAGCGATGTTGAAGGCGCCTTCAACGTGGCCTTCAAAGGCTTTGCGTTCGTTGGCTTCTTGGGTATAACTTTGCACCGTTTTTATTTGCTGAATGATTTCACCGGCATGACTGCCGACCTCGGCGATGGTGTCCTGGCTTTGACGCGACAGTGTTCTAACTCGGCGGCCGTAAAGTAATATAGGCACCAGTACAATTTGGACTCCAGCGAGTACAAACGCGGTCAGTTTCAGGTTGGTTATCAGCAGTAGTATTAGACCGCCGATAAAGGTGAAAAATGATCTCAACGCCATTGATGCTGATGACCCGATCACAGTTTGCAATAAGGTAGTATCGGTCGTCAGTCGAGACATTATTTCACCGCTCCGATTTTCTTCGAAATAGCTAGGGTGCAAGGTGATTAGGTGATCGAACACCGCTTGCCGAATATCGGCCGAAACACGTTCGCCAAGCCACGAGACTAAGTAGAAACGGGCGTAAGTGCCAATTGACATTAACACTGCGATGGCGACGATAAACAGTGCCGCGTTATTTAGCTTCTCGACTGACCCAGCGACAAAACCGTCATCGATCAATATTTTTACACCCTGGCCCATTGCCAGTGTTACCCCAGCGGTGAAAATTAATGCACAGCCAGCGGCCACTAAAGTGCCTTTGTAGTTGAGTAGGAAGCGCCCAAGTTGCAGTAATACTGAATAGTTTTTGCTTGGCATATAGTCGATTTAATCCGTTTTTGATGCTGAGGTCTCTACTAGTTATACTAATGAAATTAATATAATAAAGGCTTTGTTGAGAATAAAATCGGCAGCAATAGTTCTGCAGCATCTTCAAATTTTTGTGGTTCCATCGGTAAAATACTTTACTATCTGATATGAGGGGCCTTTGCACGACCTAATAAGTGATTGAAAATGGCTAAAAACCACCTACTTTTTGTTGGAAAACGAGTGAATAGTCAGCTATTCCTATCATTTTCCGCAGCAATCAGGCTGTTTTTATCCGATTTTCATCTCAATTCTAGTGTGTGCAAAGGCCTCTAAAAGAATAGCCTGCTACCGATAGCCC
>JAESTB010000618.1 GCA_016763815.1 Arenicella sp. | reverse complement strand
TCGATAGCTTTGCAAGGTAGCATTGGTGGTCGATATAGGTAGTCTTAGCTGCATTCGGGAAAATAAGATGTATCGAAGGTAGCTGATTTTCGCTAGTACAGCGGTTTCATATAAAGCAGCGTTGATAGTAGAAAATAGATCATGTTGGATGGTCTGTGATCAAATGCTAGATAGAAGTTGGCTGGTTTTTATACGGTAATCTACGACTACTTTGTTTAAGGGGTTTTTAGCATTGTTTTAGTCTGTGAAAGTTAGCTTCATAGTGAGATGCAGCCAGAGCTGCTGCACTGAGAACGACTGGGCTGACAAGGTTAGAGAAAAGGCAAATGAACTGATGCAGCGGCTTTCTTAAAAAGCCTTATGCTAGGAGGGGGTATGACTCTGAGCGATTTAATGATGGGGTGGTCGTTGGTTATTGGGCTCGCGACTGTATCTGCCGCCGTTGCGCTGTTTGCGTGGGCGACAGTGAGATATGAGCGAGCTGAGACCATCGCAGTGCTACACAAGAAGCGCCTGTTGTCGGTTGATGAGCGCAGGTTGTTTGACTGTCTGACTGACGTATTATCTGACAAATATTTTATTTTTTCTAAGGTTGGCCTGAAGGATTTAATTGATGTTTCTCCTACCGCAACATGGTTAGATCGCAAGCAGATTGGTCGAGAGCTTGATAGCTACTGCGTCGATTTCATATTATGTAAGCAAGCCGATATGTCGATTTTTGCGGTGGTCGAGTTAGACCATATAGAACAGGCGGATAAAGCGAAAATATCGGCAAAGCGAAAACTACGTGATAAAGCGATTAAACGTGCTTGTAAGAGTGCTGATTTGAGACTTTTCCATTTTGATGTGCGACCAGATTACAAAGGGTTGGATGTCTGTCGGTTGATAACCGGTAAGTCAAAAGGGGGCTGCTCTGATGAGGGTCGCTTGTCGGCTACTCATCAATCACAGCTCTCCATTTATAACTCGTCACATTCAATTTCTGGTCATGTGCGGAGTTGCCCGAAATGTCAAAGTGAAGTAGTCACAAAGGTGTCGATTAAGGGTAGCAATATTGGCAAGAAATTTTTAATGTGCCGTAAGTACCCATATTGTGACTATCGAATTGCCAAGAAATAGATCTAAATTGAAGCCCAAGCATAATTCGATGAGCGGATAAAAATGCCTGCATTTTCTGCCTCAATTGAAGAAGTCCCAAACTATTATTACCTCGCCCCTGAGTTATATTGAGGTCTCAAACTGTTAAAAAAATGGCGCTAGATGAGGGGAGTAAATATAAAAAAGAAGGCTATTGCGCGGTCGATTACACTGACGAGTGAATGGTAGCGCCACCAAGGCAGATCCTGCCATTGTAAAATACCAATGCTTGCCCTGGGGTCACAGCTCTTTGCGGCTGATCGAACCTTACTTTGAGCGTTTGCTCATCAATTTCTATTATCTCGCATTGATGATCTTGTTGCCGATAGCGTGTCTTCGCGGTTACCACGTCGCCAAGTTTGGGGGCTGCCGAGCTTACCCAGTCCATACCATCGGCGGTGACGATTTGGGTCAGCATTGCTGGGTGATCATGGCCTTGCACCACTAGTAATTCGTTGCGATTGATGTCTTTTCCTGCGACATACCAAGCGTCACCGGCACCACCGATATTCAAGCCTTGACGCTGACCTAAAGTGTAGTACATCAGTCCGTCGTGCTGCGCAACAGTTTTGCCGTCTACGCCAACCATATTGCCAGGATTAGGTTTTAGGTATGTGCTCAGAAAATCTTTAAAACGCCGTTCGCCAATAAAGCATATTCCGGTGCTGTCTTTCTTGTTGTGGGTAACAAAACCTTGCTCGTCAGCAATCGCTCGGACTGCTGGTTTCTCTATCTCACCTAGTGGGAACAGGCTTTTACGTAATTGATGTTGTTGCAAGGTATATAGAAAATAGCTTTGGTCTTTATTGGTGTCGGCGCCCCTCAGTAAGAGCGCTTCATGCTCAGGAGACTTGTTGATAAAGCCCTTAGCGACGTAGTGGCCAGTAGCAATATATTCGGCGCCAAGTGATTCAGCTTGTAACAAGAATTCTTTAAATTTAATTTCTTTATTGCAAAGAATGTCGGGGTTTGGGGTTCGCCCAGCTTGATACTCAGCTAAGAAGTGCTCGAATACCTTTTCCCAATATTCATGCGCGAAGTTCACTTCGTGCAAGTCAATATCTAGCCGTTCACAGACCTGCGCGGCATCTTTTAAGTCGGTTGCTGACGCGCAATATTCTTCGGTGTCGTCTTCTTCCCAATTCTTCATGAACATGCCGGTTACTTCATAGCCTTGCTGTTTTAGAATATGGGCGGTTACCGACGAGTCTACACCGCCGGACATGCCTACCATGACATGAGTTTCGTTTGGGTCGTGATCTAAAGCCATGAGAATTAGTTTAAAGCTCTTTGAGAATTTCCAGCGGATATCGAACACCGCTTAGAAAATCGTCGATACAGTTGAGTACAATAGGACTTCGCAGTGAAGCGTTTGCGCGAATAGTTTCTAGCGTTAGCCAATGAGTGCGTATGATATCTGGGTCGAGGTCGTAATTGCTGTCTACATCGCCGATAGAGCCACAAAAGGTGTACCGAATGTAGGTCTTGCCGTTATTGGCGGCTAATCGATAGAGCCCCACTAAGGCTTCCGGCGTGAAGTGGCAACAGGTTTCTTCTAGCGTTTCTCTAATCACACCCTCTAGAATAGTCTCACCTGGTTCGAGGTGGCCAGCGGGCTGATTAAATACGATTTGTTGTGTTGATTTAGAGCGCTCCTCGACTAACAAGAAACGGCCGTTTTTTTGGCAAACTGCGGCAACAGTAATGTCAGGTGTCCACATACATTCTCGGAGATAATTGAGTGCTGAATACGAGAAACCAAAACTCTAAACAGCGACACAGATTGATTGATTTTACGTGGCCCCAAGCTTCAGCTGTTAGACCAACTTTCTATACCCCTAGTGTGACGTCACGACCGGCCTTTTACAATGCTCAAGGTGAAATTTTGTGTTATCCTAATCGCCAATTTTAAAACGTAATTGATCGCGCCAATATTCACTATAAAAATGAATTATTATCAGAAGCGTCGATCAGAACTTGAGCCGCGGCTTTGACGGGCTCGGATACTGTGTTTTCAGTTTCCAAAGCAACAATCCTCCGTCGCTGAAAGACAAACCGTTTATAAGGATCTACTTCTAAACGTTAACCCTAGGGGTACGCGACTTAAGCTAAGGCAGGCGTCAGCAAGCGACGAAGGTCAAACATTAGGAGGGGTTAATAAAAGCCCCAATAACACTCAATACACATATTTAGGTTCGAGATAAAACACGATGAGCAACGCCAAATCTAAGATTTTCTACACCCTTACCGACGAAGCACCAGCCCTAGCTACGCGATCGCTGTTGCCGGTATTCAAATCATTTGCTGGGGCATGTGATGTCGAAATTGATACCAAGGACATCTCTTTAGCATCGCGTATTCTCTCGGTATTCTCTGATTATCTTCGCCAAGACCAGCGCGTAGATGATGCTCTCGCAGAGCTTGGTGGATTAGTGCTAGACCCAAGCGCTAATATTATCAAAACGCCGAATATTAGCGCATCTATTCCCCAAATTAAAGACGCTATCAAAGAATTACAAGACAAGGGTTACGCGCTACCTGATTTTCCCGATGATCCGCGCTCAGATGAAGAAATTAAGGTTCGCCGAGGGTACGAACGGGTTAAGGGTAGTAGTGTAAACCCCATTTTACGTGAAGGTAATTCAGATCGCCGAGCGCCAGCGGCGGTTAAGAACTATGCCCGGCAAAACCCACACTCAATGGGCGAGTGGTTACCAACTTCACGTTCACATGTAGCAACTATGAATGGTGGTGATTTCCGTTCTAGCGAGCGCTCGATGTCACTGGCTGAAGCGTGTTCGGTGAAAATCGAATTCACCGATAAGTACGGTAATAAAACCATAAAGCAAGATGGTTTGGCGTTACTTGCGGGTGAAGTTATCGATGCCATGTTCATGAGTAAAAACGCGTTGCGTGAATTTTATGCCGAGCAAATAGACGATGCTAAAGAGAACGATATGCTGTTCTCACTGCACGTTAAAGCCACCATGATGAAGGTCTCGCACCCAATCGTTTTTGGTCACGCGGTAACGGTTTACTACAAAGATGTATACGAGAAATATGCGACTTTATTCGAAGAGCTAAACGTTCAGCCGAATAACGGTCTGGGCAACCTTTACAGCATCATCGAACAAATCTCTGGGGATCTACGCGACAAAATTGAAGCTGATATTTTGGCTTGCTATAAAAATCGACCCGCCATCGCGATGGTCGATTCCGATAAAGGTATTTCAAATCTGCACGTACCAAGTGACGTGATTGTTGATGCTTCAATGCCTGCCATGATTCGTAATTCAGGCAAAATGTGGAATATGGAAGGCGAGCTGCAAGATACTAAAGCGGTTATCCCTGAGAGTACCTATGCGTTTGTTTATCAAGAAGTTATTGATTTCTGCAAAGAGCATGGTGCACTAGATCCGACTAAAATCGGTAGTGTAGCGAATGTCGGCCTGATGGCGCAAAAAGCGGAGGAGTATGGGTCTCATGATAAAACCTACGAGATGGAATACGACGGTTATATGCGTGTTATCGATGAAGAAACCGGTACTATATTGTTCGAGCACGCGGTGCAAGAGGGCGATATCTGGCGTATGTGTCAGGTCAAAGATGCTCCGATTCAAGATTGGGTTAAGCTGGCTGTCAGCCGCGCGCGTAAAACAGGCTCGCCATCGGTTTTCTGGTTAGATAAGAATCGGCCACATGAAGCTCAACTGATAATCAAAGTTAACGAATATTTGCTTGATCACGACACCGACGGCCTGGAGCTGCTAATTATGTCGCCAGCGGATGCTACACGTTATTCGCTTGAACAAATCACTCAAGGTAATGATGTGATTTCGATAACGGGTAATGTTTTGCGTGACTACCTAACGGATCTATTTCCAATCTTAGAAGTCGGCACTAGTGCTAAAATGTTATCGATAGTGCCGCTTATGAACGGCGGTGGCTTATTCGAGACAGGGGCGGGTGGTTCAGCGCCTAAGCATGTTCACCAATTTACTAAAGAAGGCCATTTACGCTGGGACTCACTCGGTGAATTCCTCGCGACCGCGGCCTCGTTCGAGCATTTGGCTGGGGTTAATAATAACCCGCAAGCACAAATGCTGGCCGACACCCTAGATATTGCTACCAGTAAGCTGTTGACGCAAGGTAAGTCGCCATCTCGTAAAGTTAACGAGTTGGATAACCGTGGTAGCCACTTTTATCTTGCAATGTATTGGGCCGAAGCCATAGCGGCTCAGGACAAAGACACCGATCTGAAGGCCAAATTTGCGTCCTTGTTTGAACAGTTGAAGAGTGGCGAAGATAAAATAATCGATGAGTTGAACGCGGCTCAGGGTGCGGCTGTTGATTTAGAGGGTTATTATTCTCCGTCAGAAGAGAAGGCTGAAATGGCAATGCGCCCGAGTGCCACCTTTAATTCAATTATCGATGGCTTCAGCGCCTAGGGATAAGCGCATCGAGATTGAATTGATCTGCTGAGCGGGTAGTGTTTATCGCTCAGTGGTGGTTCGGTTGGTTGATCGCTTATACTGTTTTAGTGAGACTAAGAAAACCAAAAAGTACGGAAGCGTAAAGCTTCCGTGCTTTTTAGTAGCCACTTATGTTGGTAGCCGATTAAATGGTGTTACTCGCTTTTACGCGAATTTAATCACAGTATTTATTATTATGCTGCGCGGATCTTTGCGGCTTTCGGGCCTTTATCTCCGTCTTCTAACTCATATTCTACTTCCTGACCTTCATTAAGAGTCTTATATCCATCCATATCGATTTCAGAATAATGTGCAAAAACATCATTTCCGCCATCGCTTGGTTCGATAAATCCAAACCCTTTTGAAGAGTTAAACCATTTCACTGTTCCTAGTGTAGCCATCTTATTTCCTCACTTTGGTAAAAAACCCTGATATTCGCTTCAGGTATTTAAACGAAGTCTTTTTGTTTCTGGTAGGATTTCTTGAGACCTACTTATTTCTTTGTCGACTTCACAACGTAGATTGAATTATTTGTAATAATTCAACTCGGCAAGTAAACCTTCTCACATGTGAAAGGTCAAGGGTGTGGATTGATTAAGTGTTATTAATTTAACATTTGCCTAGTAGGATGCCCTTGAAAAAACAATAATAGAGCGCAAACTTAAGCTTAGAACAATTTTTAGCTCTACGATTCATTTTGGCGTCCAATGCAACGCTGCAAGTGAAATCGTTAAGCAATTACTTAGCAGACAAAACATGAGCGATTACCCAGAACCCATTCACCATGACGACCTAGCACTTGAAACCGCTAAACCGCGACTAAAAAAGCCGCCCTTTTATCGTGTTCTACTATTGAACGACGATTACACTACAATGGAATTCGTGATTGATGTTTTAACCTTAGTTTTTCATCATTCAGAAGAAAAAGCAGCTCAGATCATGATGCATGTACACCAGAAAGGCGCCGGTATTTGTGGCATTTTTACTCGTGAGATTGCTGAGACTAAAGTAGAGCAAGTGTTGCGGTATGCTCAAGAGAGAAAACACCCTTTACAATGTACTATGGAACCAGATTCAGACGATGGCGACGAGTAGCTTGGCGTCAACGAACCGGAGGCAGGATAAATAAATGATATCTAAAGATTTAGAAAAATCGCTAAACTTTGCAGTACAAGTAGCGCATGAGGCGAGGCACGAATTCGTCACCACCGAGCACTTATTACTGGCGCTGTTAGAAAACAGTTCAGCAATGGCCGTGCTGCAAGCTTGTAAGGCGGACCTAGACGAACTGCGTTCAGATCTGAAGCTTCATTTGGTTGACAACATTCCGCAAGTAGAAGACCGACCAGAAATTAAAACGCAGCCGAGCATCGGTTTCCAACGGGTTCTTCAGCGAGCGATTGTGCACGTTCAGAGCTCCGGTAAAACCGAAGTCGAAGGCGAGAATGTTTTGGTAGCAATGTTTTCTGAGCAAGATTCTCAGGCGGCCTACTACCTTGATCAACAAGGTGTCACTCGTTTCGATGCGGTTTCATATATCTCTCATGGCGTTACTAAAGATGGAGACGAGCTGGAAGGCTTGCCATATCCAGAAGGCCAGGAGAATCCGGAGGCGCATGAGCAGAAAGAGGGGCCGTTAGAAGCGTATACAGTGAACCTTAATCAACGGGCTATTGATGGCTTTATTGACCCGTTAATTGGGCGAGATAAAGAAGTCGAGCGTACCATACAGATTTTGTCACGCAGACGTAAGAACAACCCGTTATATGTTGGTGAAGCAGGTGTCGGTAAGACGGCGATAGCCGAAGGATTAGCTAAAAAGATTGTCGAAGACGAGGTGCCAACGGTATTGAAAGGCGCCGTTATCTATTCATTAGACCTTGGCGCACTATTAGCTGGTACAAAGTATCGTGGTGATTTCGAAAAACGCCTTAAGGCGGTATTAAAGGCGCTAGAAGGTGAAGAGCATGCGGTGCTTTTCATTGATGAAATCCACACTATTATTGGTGCAGGAGCTGCTTCTGGCGGAGCCATGGACGCCTCAAACTTACTTAAGCCGGCGTTGTCGAGCGGTCAGCTCAAGTGCATCGGTTCGACAACGTATCAGGAGTACCGAGGCATTTTTGAGAAAGACCGAGCCTTGTCACGTCGTTTTCAAAAGATTGATGTTGAACAACCGTCCGTCGACGAGACCGTGCAGATCTTGCGTGGTTTGAAATCACGTTACGAAGATCATCATGAGGTAACGTATACGCCTGAAGCGTTAACTATCGCGGCTGAGCTGGCTGATCGTTATATTAACGAACGTTTTTTACCAGACAAAGCGATTGACGTAATCGATGAGGCCGGTGCTCGTACCCGTTTGTTTGATCGAGAAGAGGGTGAAATCCCAGTCATTGATACCGAGCAAATTGAAGAAGTAGTCTCGTTTATTGCTCGCATACCACCAAAAACAGTATCGGCTTCCGATGTTGATTCACTTAAGAACCTTGAGCGTGACTTAAAGCTTGTTGTATTTGGCCAGGACGAGGCGATTGTTAATTTAGCTTCGGCTATTAAGATGTCGAGATCGGGTTTGGGCAAGCCTGATAGGCCAATAGGCTCGTTCTTATTTTCAGGCCCGACCGGTGTTGGTAAGACCGAAGTGTCACGCCAGCTCGCTATGACCTTGGGCGTGGAGTTGATTCGCTTTGATATGTCAGAATACATGGAGCGCCATACTGTATCTCGATTGATTGGTGCGCCTCCAGGCTATGTT
>JAESTB010000053.1 GCA_016763815.1 Arenicella sp. | reverse complement strand
GGCGACCATTTGTGCTGGCGAAGTAACCGTTCCCGCCAGTACTACCATGTCGGGAAAGTTTTGCTTAATGACCTCTATGGCTTTAATTGCATAGGCGTCTCTCAAGGTAATTTCGATTACATTAATCCCGCCGTCTAACAATGCTTGCGCCAGGCCCATGGCTTGCTCTCGGTTTTCAATAACCACTACCGGCACTACTTTTTGGCCATCTAACATCTCGCTTACTAACATATTATTACTCACGCTAATTTCCTGTGTATTATTTTTTAGGCTGCTTTCTTCTATCATTATCTTGTCTTCTTATTTATTTTATGAAAGATGCGCCAAGAGTTGATTCGCCGACCACGGCACGCATTTTTTCAAATAGGCCACGGCCTAGGGTTTGTAGTATTTCTGGCTCCTCAGCCGGCTCACGTTTCGCTAGCTCGATGTCGCTGACTAGAGTGCAAAGCTCGCCAGCATGACAATTAATACGCACTACATCGCCATCTTGCAAATAGGCAAGCATTCCACCTTTTTTGGCTTCAGGGCTGACGTGCATAGCGGTAAGCACCTTGCCAGACGCGCCGGACATACGACCATCAGTTACCAAGGCAACCTTGAAGCCTCTATCTTGCAAAATACCTAAGTATGGAGTCAGCTTATGCAGCTCTGGCATGCCATTTGCTGCTGGGCCCTGAAATCGCACAACCGCAACATGATCAGAATCTAAATCACCCGCTTCAAAAGCCGATTTAAATGCATCTTGGCTATCGAAAATTTTGCAGGGCGCTTCAATTGTTTGGTACTGCTTATCGACTGCCGAAATTTTAACCACGCCAGTACCTAGATTACCGTTAACAATTCGCATGCCTCCCTCAGCCGCAAACGGGGCTGAGATGGTGGATAATATTGAGTCGTCACCACTTGTCTCAATTGGTTCTCCCCAAGAGATATTTCTATCCGCATCAATTTGTGGCTTTCTGGTATAGGCATCTAAGCCCTCGCCCATGACATTAACCACGTCTTCGTTAAGCATGTTCACCGAGCGTAGCTGATTGACTAAATAAGGTAGCCCACCGGCTTGCTCGAAATGATTTACATCGGCTTGGCCATTCGGGTAAACGTTAGCTAACAGGGGTGTGATACGAGAAATATCATCCATGTCTTGCCAGTTAATTTGAATTCCAGCGGCCGCCGCCATCGCGATTAAATGTAAAGTCAGGTTGGTTGAGCCACCCGTGGTCATCATCATCACCATGGCATTGACCAATGATTTTTCAGTCACCACTTCGGCTAAAGGGCGATAGTTAGAGCCCTTAGAGGTTTGATCAAGAAGCTTGCGCACAGATTCTTTTGTTAGTTCAGACCGTAACAAGGTACCTGGGTTAACAAAAGAGGTTCCTGCCAGCTGCAAGCCTAGCGCCTCCATTAATGTTTGATTGGTATTGGCCGTGCCGTAAAAAGTACATGTCCCTGCGCTGTGATATGACGCTGACTCGCTTTCTAGCAACTCGGCTTTGTCTATTTCTCCAGTGGCAAATTTCTGCCGCGCGAGAGCCTTCTCTTTATTCGGGATACCCGATGGCATTGGTCCCGCAGGCACAAACATCACCGGCAAATGGCCAAACTGCAATGCACCAATAACCAAGCCAGGAACGATTTTATCGCACACGCCAAGACACATCACACCATCGTAGACATCGTGACTTAGCGAAATAGCGGTCGCTAGCGCGATCACGTCACGGCTGAAGAGGCTCAGCTCCATACCCGGTTGACCTTGAGTAACACCATCGCACATAGCTGGCACACCGCCAGCAACCTGCGCTGTAGCGCCTAAATCGCGAGCCGTCAACTTAATGATATTTGGGTATTGGGCAAATGGTTGATGCGCTGACAGCATATCGTTGTAAGCGGTAACAATGCCAATATTGGCACCCTGCCCGGCCGGCATCGACTTTTTGTCCTCAGCCGATTCAGCGGCAACAACGTGCGCCCAATTACTGCATGATAATCGATCTGGGGCTGGCGGCGCGTTACGCATCTGCTCAATCATTGCCAGATACGCTCCACGGGTACCTTTACTTCGTTCGATAATACGATCGGTAATTTTTTTAATACTCATAATTAATCTAATCTTGGTAACTTATAGCCTTGCTAACTTATTTTGGTCGCCTAGTCTGCGTAATAAACGTTCAAACCCACTCGGTCTTGAAACAAGATGCCGCGTATCGGTAGTAAAGTGGCGTCGCCAACCTCGCTAGCCGCTTCAAACACCACTCTCTTATCGAAACCAGTGAAATGTAATGCAAGGAAGTTGGTATTTAGTAATACGGGTAAGCTCCAAGTAACTCGCTCTACCTGGGTGCTTGGCGAATTACAGCTTAATAAGGCTTGAGTCGAATCAATATCTATTAGCTCGGTAATATTCTCGGCATCGGGGAAAAATGA
Organism: Arenicella sp.; assembly: GCA_016763815.1. GTDB lineage: Bacteria > Pseudomonadota > Gammaproteobacteria > Arenicellales > Arenicellaceae > Arenicella. Next base: position 7,953 of record JAESTB010000053.1, on the reverse strand, counting down.
CGCGGTGTGGCCATCACCCCCCATCCCAAGAATCACAATATCGAATGACCTTGGGGCATCGACGGTGGAATTAGTAATTTGCAAGTAATCGGCGATCACAAATGGCAGTGACGCTTCAACCGAGTCCGCTTGCTGGTAGAGAGGCACGAATCGAACCGAAGCCGGTAATTTATCAAGCAAATAGGTTCTCATAAACGCAGCATTTGATAAGGCGTGCTCTTCATCGACCCAACGCTCGTCAACTAGGGTGATAATTACTTTACCCCACTCAATGTCATGCTCTGCCAGTGCCTCGAACAATGGCTTGGGTGTCGAACCACCGGATAGCGCAAGTACCGCTGATCCTTTTTCGCTAATCGCTTTAAAAATTTGCTGTGCGACTTCTCCGGCCAAATGTTCGGCTAAGCTTTGTGCATCGGCGCCTTGATGGAAAGTATAATTCGAGTTCATTAGACGTTACCCTTCAAAATCTTGCCATTTGCGACCATCTTTAATCAACAGACCCAATGCATCATCGGGGCCGGTAGAGCCAGCTTTATATTTCTGTGGTATTTGTTTAGCGGTTTCCCAACCGTCAACCATTCCGTCAACCCACGACCAAGCGCCGCGCAATTCGTCGGATCGCATAAACAAGGTCTGGTCACCACGAGTCACGTCTAAAATAAGCCGCTCATACGCACTTGGGCTACGATGATCCTCAAAGGCCTCTTCAAAGGACAGATTAAGGCCTACATTTTGTAGGTTCATGCTTTCATTTAAACCCGGCACTTTATTCATCATCTTCATCTCGATGCCTTCATTTGGCTGCAATCGAATCACCAATTGATTGCTATTCAAGACGTTTGGATCAATGTCGATAAACTTAAAAATCACCGGCTTAAACTGAATCACGATTTCAGAGTATCGCTCAGCCATACGCTTACCCGTGCGCAAATAAAACGGCACACCCTGCCAGCGATTATTTTCAATCTCGGCCTTAATGGCGACGAAAGTTTCGGTTTTGGACGACTCTTTGGCGTCCTTTTCTTCAATATAGCCAGGCACTAATTTGTTATTTACTGAGCCCCGTGTGTACTGCCCGCGAACCGTATTTGTGTGCACGTTAGAGGCATCAATCGGCTTCAAGCAACGAATGACTTTAAGCTTTTCATCGCGAATATCATCCGCCTCATTGCGGGCAGGAAACTCCATCGCCACCATACAAACCAGTTGCAATAAATGGTTTTGCACCATGTCACGCAATGCGCCAGATTCATCGTAGTAATTCCAACGCCCACCAGCGCCAACACTCTCAGCAACGGTTATTTGAACATGGTCTACATAGCTGCGATTCCAAAGCGGCTCAAAAAAGATATTTGCGAATCGTAGTGCGAGTAAATTTTGAACAGTTTCTTTACCAAGATAATGATCTATTCGATAAATTTGATGCTCTTCAAATGTTTCAAATAGTGTGTCGTTAATCACATTAAACGACGCCAATGATTCACCCAAGGGCTTCTCGACCACAAGGCGAGTACTGGCCGTCACCACACCAGCTTCGCCCATGGCTTTACAGATCGGCGCAAAAATTGACGGCGGTGTGGAGAGATAAAAAACAATCTCTTCTGGCCCCATCTTCTTTTGTAGACGCTTTATATCTTTCGCTGAAGTGGCGTCACCATCGAAATGCATGACGCGTTTAGTGAAAGAAGCCCAATTTTCGTCGTCAACCGACTTTACGTAGTCACTATCTTCGGTCCACTTTCGCATATTTTTGAGAAAGTCTTCATAGCTGAATTTGCCTCGTCCAAAGCCGACAATTTTAGTGCTATCGGCCAATAGGTTTTCTTTATGTAGGCTGTAAAGCGCTGGATAAAGTTTACGAAAGGCCAAATCGCCTTCACCGCCAACGATTACGATATTGCATATATTAAGCATCGAAGCTCCTCTCTTGATACCGACCGTCGAAATCTTGCCTATAATCTCTTGGTACGGTCATGTAATTTATTTACATATTTTATATAAAATGTTAGATTATTACAAACTGATTGTTATTTTATTCACTATGTCCTCGATTAAGCCGCTCAACTTAGTCAACTAGACAGCAAAATCATAAAAACTTGCTTGATACCCCAAAAAACGCCAAAGTAAGTTGAAGAGACTCTAAAATAAAGATGACTTTGAGCCCACATCACTCAGCCGTTCACTATTGATCATATCACCACATTTATTAATCAACCGAGTTTCAACCAACCGAGTCCTAACGACCGAGTCCATTCATGAATGACCACCCTATCTTGATCGCCGACATTGGCGGGACTAATGCTCGCTTCGCCTTGAGCACTGATGCACCTTAATATTTTAGCGCTGCGCAAACGCTAGAGGCCGCTGAATTTGAGCATGTGAGCGATGCCATAGATAGGTATTTGAGTTCACATAGTATCAAGCAACTAGGCGCTATAGCCTTGGCTGTTGCAGGACCCATCAAAGATGAAAAGGTAGTTTTCCCGAATAGCCACTGGTCAATTGACTGCGCAGACTTAACCAAACGCTACAATATTGAACAGGTTAGCCTCCTCAATGACTGGGAAGCTATTTCATATAGCTTAAGCAGCCTTGCTGAAAACGATGTAATTAATATCGGTGGCGACTGGCAGCGCTTGCCTGACGGTGACTATACGGTCGGCGCACTTGGCCCCGGAAGCGGCCTAGGAATGTCGGCCTTATTGCGCCGTGATAACAAATTAATACCCCTTGTTACTGAAGGCGGTCACGCCGGCTTTTCACCTGAGAACCAGCTACAAGGCGAAATTTTAACTCACCTTCACCAAAAGTTTGATGATCGCATCTCACGCGAGCGTCTGTTGTCTGGCCCAGGGCTGGTCAATATTCACGAAGCTTTATGCGCTATTCACGGGCAAGACAACCCTGGTCTTATCGCCGCCGATATTGCGGTCGCGGGAATCAACAAAACAGACCCTATTTGTGAACAAACCTTCGATCTCTTCTTCGAGATGCTTGGCCAAGTTGCTGGCGATATCGCGTTAGCGCTAGGCGCCTATAACGGTGTGTTCATCGGTGGCGGAATTTGCCAGCGTTACCCGAATCAGTTAGCAGCAAGTCGGTTCAGAAAAGGCTTTGAAAATAAGGGCAGACACAGTCATCTAATGACCGATCTACCGACGTGGTTGATCACTCATAAAAACCCGGGGCTATTAGGTGCTAGCGTGTTCGCTCGCAAGATTTCCACCGAAGCGTAATCCAGTCTGAGTGAATCTGAATAGTTGTTGAAAAAGGCCCTGACAGAACAATCTATCAGGGCCTTTTTATGTTAATAACAGGCCTGCAATCTAAGTAATACTTTTTAGATACTTTTAAGTGCTTGGGCCTTTTGGCTGCCAGCCTTTGAAACCATAATAAGCTATGTAGACATAGCAAATCATCGGAACCACGAAAGATATTTGCAGATTAACCGAGTCGGCGATGACACCTTGTAACAGCGGTATAAACGCACCACCAATAATCGCTGTACACAACAAGCCGGATCCTCGGCTAGCTAAAGGTCCTAGTTTAGCGATTGCTAGGCTAAAAATAGTTGGAAACATCAATGAGTTAAAAAAGCCAACGGCTATCAATGCCATCCAAGCCGAATCACCGCCGGTAGTAACCGCCACCGCCAGCAAAATAATCGCCGCTATGCCGTTGATCGTTAGCATCACGTTGCCAGCTACGTAAAACATCAAGCCAACCCCAATAAAGCGCCCGATTAGCGCTAAGCCCCAATAGTTTGCAACATACTTAGCTGCTTCTTCTTCACCCATGCCAGCAATGTGTGACTCGCCCAAAAAATTAATGATCAAGCTGCCGATTGACACTTCTGCGCCAACGTAAACAAAGATGGCTATTACACCGAGAATTAAATGCTTGAACTTTAATGCATCGGCATAGCTACCTTTATCGGCACCGGGCTCATCAATTTTAGGCAGCTTAACGAAGATAAAGATAACCGCTAACACCAACAAGGCGATGCCTAAGCGTGCATAGGGCATCTTCACAGCGTCAGCACCTGAGGCCGAATCCGCTACAGCGCCGAGGATCAGAGCAGCACCAACAATTGGGCCAAGGTATGCTCCCGCTGAGTTAAATGCTTGAGTAAGTGTTAAACGCCGTGGAGCCGTCTCAGACGGCCCAAGCAGAGCAACGTAAGGATTGGCTGAAACTTGCAATAGAGTAATGCCTGCCGCCAACACAAACAAAGCGCCAAGAAAAACCGGATACAACAGCAGGTTGGCGGCTAGAATAAACATGAAGCAGCCAGCCGCAGCGATGGTTAGACCAACCACAATACCCCTTTGGTAACCGAGCCTCTTGACGATGCCTCCGGCGGGGATCGAGCAAACGCCATAGGCGGCAAAGAAACAAAATTGAATCAACAGTGCTTGCGTGTAATTTAATTCAAAGACATTTTTCAAATAAGGTATAAGAACGTCGTTCAGCACCGTTAAGAATCCCCACATGAAAAATAGTGAGGTAAGAATAATCAGAGGGACGGTGTAGTTTTTACCATCAGAGGGTGACCCAGCTATGGGTGTTGATATTGGGGCTTGAGCCATGATTTGATCTCTTATGTTTATTAGTTTTTAGTAAAGCTCTGAGCAGTATAAATACTCCGCTTCGGCCTTCTCCTTAGGCATCAGTCACCAAACTTCGTAACATTCAGCCCCTCCTCTTTGTTTGGTTTATGTAATAATTCAGGTATTGCTGAAGTACTAAATACGCCATCTCCAAAAGTGAGAATAGTCACATGATAGCCAATAAACAAGTGACTAAAAACAGTTAATGTAATAAATTTACATAAGGGCTAAAAAAATGAAAGGCAAGAACAAACCGACCTCGGTCGATATAGCACATCTAGCTGGTGTCTCCCAGCCTACTGTCTCGCGTGCCCTGCGTGACAGTCCTTTAGTCAGCCTAGAAACACGTCAGCGTGTTCAAAAAATCGCTCGCGAACTGAATTACAAAGTTGATGTGAACGCCAGAAATTTGCGCTCGCAAACCACCAATACTCTTGCTCTGCTATTGTTCGAAGAGTCATCAGGTGAGAGCCAAGCATTTATCAACCCGTTCTTTTTATCCATGCTTGGCAGCATTACTCGGGCAACGGCAAATCAAGGTTATGACCTGCTTATTTCATTTCAACAATTAAGTGATGACTGGAACGCCGAGTATGAAGATGCCAACAAAGCAGACGGCATCATATTTTTAGGTTATGGCGACTACACTAGCTATATCAAGCGCATCTCAAAATTAGATGAAGCTGGCGCTCATTTTGTTACTTGGGGGCCGGTCATTGAAGACCAACCTGGACTATTTGTTGGTTGCGACAACGAGCAAGGCGGGTTTCTAGCGGCCGATCATTTACTAACACTTGGGCATAAAAAAATTGCTTTTTTAGGCAACGAATCTAAAGACGACCCAGAACTAAGAAACCGCTACGCCGGTTATCGACGAGCTCATGAAAAACACTCAATTAAAGTTCAAGAATCACTTCACTTTCGGGCACATTTTTCAGAAGAAAGTGGCTACAAAGCCGCAAATGAATTACTTGATAGTGGCGTAGAATTCTCCGCTATTTTCTGTGCCAGTGACCTGATTGCAATTGGTGCTATAAAAGCGTTACGCCAACGGGGAATTAGGGTGCCGCTTGATAAAGCCATTGTCGGCTTTGATGACATCCCGACGGCCGAGCACCTTTCACCGGCACTCTCTACAATCCGGCAGGACACCTTCGAGGCCGGAAAAGAATTGGTTGACAGTGTTATCCGTTCAATAAACGACCAGCCTGTGCAGTCGGTTTTATTACCAACAAAACTAATAGTCCGAGACTCTTGCGGCGCTGGTTAAATCGTCGCAATTCATAGTCGCCTATGGTTAAAGCCGACTATGGTTAAAGGCGACTATAATTAAAGCGACCATTGTTAAGTCGCGCATTCAGGCATCAAAGATGTCGACGACAAACGATACTAATCTTCAGTTTGATGCTTTACAAACATCATCGCAATCGCCGCCACGACCCAAAAACCAGCGGCTAAGCCTAGTATGTAAATTGCCTCCCCAGCAAACAAGTACTTCAATGCTAAACCAAGTAAGCTGGCCGCGACTAATTGAGGTATGACAATGAAAAAGTTAAACACTCCCATATAGAGCCCCATGTTTTCCGACGGCACTGAGTCAGAAAGCACCGCATACGGCACCGATAATATAGAAGCCCAGGCAAAGCCAACACCAAGCATCGACAGCAGTAACATCATCGGGTCCTTGAAAAACATCATCGATGCTAAACCCGCGGCGCCAATCAAAAGGTTAATCGAGTGTGTTCCTTTTAGCCCTATACGACGAACCACTATCGGTATCAGCAAAGCGGCAATAATCGAGAAACCATTGTAAGCGCCGAATAATACCCCAACCCAGTTTGTACCTTCATTATAAGCCTCGCTTGTAACATCGGAGCTAGCGAAGTGCACACTGGTTACCGCTGGCGTTGTGTAGATCCACATTGCAAATAATGGGAACCATGAAAAGAACTGAACCACCGCTAACTGACGCATGGTTTTCGGCATCAACACGACGCTACGGCATGCCTCATAGAAGCTATTTTTATCACCACTCTTCTCTTTTAATGAGGCATAGAACTGCAATAAGCCAACCACCGTTACACCACCGCTAAGAATATAAAGCTGATAATCCCAACCACCGAAATAAATCGCGATGCTTGCGAGCAAGCCTGCCCCAGTCCAGATAATCGACCCAGTACTCGAGAAAACCGGTTGGCCAGCAAATACAGCTTGCTCGGCTGCGGCAAAAGTTGCATTTTCCGGCTCCTCAAAAGAGGCAAGCTCTTGTGGGCTGTACTCCTTTGTTCGGATAATAGTCCAGCCAACGGCTAACGCCACAGCCGCGGCGCCAAGGTAGAATGAGTATCGAACTGAATCCGGTATTAGGCCGTCGGCGGCGGTGTTATCGACACCCAAAAGATTGGTGAAGATCCACGGCAACATCGATGCGATTACCGCACCAATACCAATAAAAAAGGTTTGCATCACGTAACCGAAAGTTCGTTGCTTGCTGGGCAACATATCGCCAACGAAGGCCCTGAACGGCTCCATCGTCAGATTGATACTGGCGTCCATAATCCATAGCATTACCGCTGCCACCCATAAGGTCGGCGAGCTCGGCATAAAGACTAGTGACGCGGTGGTTAATATCGCGCCCCAAAAAAAGTAAGGCCGTCGGCGTCCCATCTTGGTCCACGTTTTATCACTAAAATGACCAATCAATGGCTGCACGATCAAACCCGTTAGCGGTGCCGCTATAAACAGCATTGGAATCAATGCCATATCCGCGCCAAGTGTCTGAAAGATACGGCTAACGTTTGAATTCTGTAATGCAAAGCCGAATTGAATACCGAGAAAGCCGAAGCACATGTTCCAGATCTGCCAAAAATTTAGCTCTGGTTTTTGACGCAATGATGACCCCATTGGGTTACTCCTCATTTATTATTTTTATAATTTTTCAATTAATCAGTATATTGCTTGGCAAAAGGCACACACAACGAGCTACATACGTATTCATCGAGTTAGCAAACCGCTGACCGTCAAGAAGTTAATCCTCTTTAGCCGTAAGCGAATCGATAAAAGACTGATGCGCCGGCAGCTTACTGACGACCTGATTGATAACCGTTTTAATATTGCTATGAAACTCGGACAGTTGCGTCACGCTGATTGAGTTGGCCTGCGGATGATAATCCGCAGGCACTAGGCCCTGACCGATCATCACTTGCTGCCAGGCCACATCACTAAACAACGCATCGGTCACGTTAACGCTTTTGCCCGCTTGCTTGAAAAGACTGATCTTGTTCGACAACGACTCAGGTAGTGACATCTCGGAACACGCCGCCCAAAAAGGTTCAGGCCG
>JAESTB010000005.1 GCA_016763815.1 Arenicella sp. | reverse complement strand
GTCACTTCACTCCGGAAAATCACTTCGTATTTGAAGCAGGCGCTTGGTATTGGCACTTTGTCGACACAGCTTGGGTTGGCTTATTTATCTTCGTTTATATTCTTTAAACGGCGACAACTATTCTTTAACCGGCAACAACTATTCTTTAAGTGAGCAACCAAGCAGATTAAAAAAGGCGTCCAATGGACGCCTTTTTTGCTTTTCATGCGCTGCTGCTCGAAAGTTACTTATGCTGGCTACTTTTTTTGTTGATCAATTCTTTCTTGCTGAGCTTCATTGAATTTTTGTGGATGAATCGAATTGCTCGGTGTGATCCAGCCCATTTTTAACGATAGTGCGATAAAGCCGAATAAGATAACCCATATACCAATGCGCCATGAGAGGGCCTTAACCACTTGATCTCCTTTGTCATGTTCTTGGGGCGATTTTAAAAGATGAAATAGGCCAACTCCTAAGCTGGCTAGCATGGCTAGAAGTAATACAACTATTACAATAGTGCTCATATAAAATGCCTGTGAATATTAAGAATTTACAGCGTCTGTGCTATGGTTCGCGCAGTTTACCTTATCTGAGTCAACGAGTTGCGAATGAGTGATGAAACACCGATTACTGCGCCCGTGTGGAAAGTGCCTTTATTGTGTGCCATTGCACTATTAATGGTGCTTGGTATGCTGCGCTTAGGTGTTTGGCAATTGGACCGAGCAGACCAGAAACGTGAAATTGTTGCACAACTTGAGTTACTCTCGGAACAGGCGGCGGTGCCTATAGTTGAGCTTTTCAACGGTGACGAGTCAGCGGGTCTAAGGTTTAGAAAGGTAACGCTCAAAGGCCAATACCTCCAAAACACCAATTTTTATGTCGACAACAAAGTAGTTAATGGTCAAGTAGGGTATCAAATTTTCACGCCTTTCCAACTTGAAGGTGGTGCCCCCCTAGTGATGGTGGCGAGAGGCTGGGTCTCGATTGGTGAGTCCCGTCAAAACTTACCTAATGTAGTTACCAAAAGTGGCCAAATTATATTAGAAGGCAGGCTAAACACCGCGCCGGCTAAGCCGCCGCTCTGGAGCGAGCAATATTCTGTGTCAGACGGCGATGTTTGGCAGTATCTACCAATGCTAAAAGTGGCTGGTTTTTTACAGGCGAAAGTATTTCCATTAGTGGTAGAATTAGCCCCAAGTGATAGTGATGTCGCTGATGATACGGCGCTCGTAACAAAGTGGCCTGAGGTCGATGACCAACAGGTTGCTAAGCATTTAGGTTATGCTTTCCAGTGGTTCGCAATGGCAGTGGCATTTTTCATTGCTTGTTTAATTCTTCTTTTATCAATCCTAGAAGAAGCTCTCGAAGAAAGTAAATTTTAAAATTATGACAGATCAAAATCAACTTAGCGCCTCTAGCAAAAAATCACAATTCTGGAATAGAGTGCAAATAATTTTAGTTTTTGTCGTGTTCGCGGCACCGGTTGTTGGCGCGTTTCTCTATAAGCCAAGCAGCTTCAATAATTATGGTGACTTATATCGTCCTGCGCGGCCAATTGCTAATTTGCAGATGCAGAGTAAAGATGGCCTAGTCGAACTCGATTCGTTTCGCCGTCAATGGGTCTTGCTAGTAAAGGCCAATGGGCAATGCTCGCAAGCATGTGAAGCGAATATTCTGAAAATCCGTCAGTTACGGTTTATGCAAAACAATAATATGACGCGCATACGCACAGTTTTCTTGCATACCGGCTTAAGTGAGTCGGTTGCTAGTGATCTTGATGCGAAATATAGCCCGATCGAAACTTACAAAATTGATAAAGAGAGCTTCCAGAGTTGGACCCAAATACTAAAACTTGACGACGCACCGATCGAAGCTGAAGTTGATCGATTTTACGTGATCGATCCGGCCGGAAACTTAATGATGAGCTACCCCGCAACAGCTGAGCCTAGCGCGATTCAGAAAGACATCAAACGGCTGCTTAAAACATCGCAGATCGGCTAGCTGATTCCTCGTAATTTAAGTCGTTGATAATTCACCCATACTTTAAAGACTATGTCGCAAACTGACGCTGCAAACAAATCCCTAAGTGGTGCTATTCAACAGTACTACGACTTAACTAAGCCACGCGTGGTAATACTGATCGTATTTACGGCATTCGTGGGCATGTTGTTAGCGGTTAAAGGAATGCCTGATATCTTCACTGTGTTGATGGCGTCGCTAGGCATCGGTTTGGCCGCATCTTCTGGTGCCGCCATGAACCAAATTATTGACATGCGTGCCGACGCGATTATGGCTCGAACTAAAAATCGTCCGCTGGCAACTGGGGGCTTAAATGTATGGCAAGCAATTGTTTTTGCGACATTGCTATGTTTGCTCGGAATGTTGGTGCTGATTCGATGGGTAAACGACTTGACGGCTATTTTAACCTTCATCTCGATGGTCGGTTACGGCATCATTTACACCGTTTTTCTAAAACCCGCTAGCCCGCAGAATATTGTTATTGGCGGTGCCGCTGGCGCGGCGCCACCTTTATTAGGTTGGGTTGCCATGACCGGCTCGATTACCGCGGAAGGGTGTTTGCTATTCCTGATTATTTTTGCATGGACACCGCCGCATTTTTGGGCCTTGGCGTTATACCGCCGAGAAGAATATGCTAAAGCGGGCGTGCCTATGTTGCCGGTAACGCATGGAGAAGAGTTTACTCGCCTGCAGATCTTGCTGTACACCTATATCTTGGTGGCCGTAACGCTTATGCCGTTCAGTATTCATATGTTTGGTGGCATTTATTTAATCGGCGCTTTCTATCTCAACGCGCGATTCATGTATTACGTTTTCAAATTGTATAAGAACTACAGTGATGAGTTATCGCGCACCACTTTCGTCTATTCGATCAAGTATCTAATGTACCTATTTGCGGTAATGTTAGTTGACCATTACGCTTGGGATCGGCTGCTGCTGGCTATAAACTAAGTGTGTAGTGACTCTCAGCGATGGGAGTTGATAATAGGCACATAGTGAAACTTATAGTTAAACCACAGTCAAGCGCGCTTACTTCACCTTATTGAGTAGTACGTAAACTGCGCCAGTTCCGCCGTCATTGGCCGGCGTTGAAACGACTGCAATGACATGTTGATTTTTGCTTAGCCAGCCAATTAGTCTGTTTTTCAGCACCGGCCTACGATCAGCCGAATTGCGACCTTTGCCGTGCACGATACGGATAGCTCGAACATTGTCTCGAGCGCACTCGTTGACAAATCCATGAGTCTCTTGTTTTGCATCGCCTGCGACCAGTCCGTGCAAGTCAAGCTCATCTTGGATAGCATAGTCGCCGCGGCGAAGTTTCTTTAGTAAGCGGCTAGAAAAACCAGTTCTTAGAAATTTGAGTTCGTCGCCGCTTTCAAAGCTGGAACTTTCATCTGACTCTTCGAGCAGCTCATTCATCACCCGCTGATCATCGAGCAGCCTCTGTCGAGGTGTGGTGTCAGCAGGTTTACGATAAGGCGCAATTTTATCTTGCTTGAGCGGTTTAACGCCAAGCCCGATTAATCGCACCATACTGTCATTGTCGGCACTCAATTTGAACGCTAGCCCTTGGGCTCCTGGCTTTTCAAGTATTTATCAGCGTCTAGCGCGGCCATGCAGCCTGAACCGGCTGAGGTTATTGCTTGCCGATAGACATGGTCCATGACATCACCACAAGCGAAAACACCAGGCACATTGGTCGCTGTGGCGTTGCCTTCCGTGCCACTATGAACTTTTATATAGCCACCGGACATCGTCAGCTGGCCCTCAAAAATATCAGTGTTAGGGCTATGTCCAATAGCTATAAATGCCCCATCGGCTGTTATCTCCCTAGTGCTGCCATCTTTGGTGCTTTTGATGCGTACGCCGGTCATCCCCATATTGTCTCCGAGTACTTCGTCAAGCGTGGCGTCCCATTCAATGGTTACATTGCCATTAGTGGTCTTTTCGTTAATATGGTCGACCAAGATCGCCTCAGCTTTGAACTCGTCACGTCGATGTATAACCGTGACCTCAGAGGCGATATTTGATAAATATAAAGCTTCTTCAACCGCCGTGTTGCCGCCGCCGATGACTACCACTGGTTTGCCTTTGTAGAAAAAGCCATCGCAGGTAGCGCAGGCCGACACGCCTTTACCCATGAAAGCGGTTTCAGATTCTAGGCCAAGGTATTTGGCGGATGCACCCGTCGCGATTATTAGCGCATCGCAGGTGTATATGCCTGAATCACCGGTCAAGGTAAATGGTTTGCTGGTAACGTCAACCGTATGAATATGATCAGACACAATCTCGGTTTCGAAGCGCTCGGCGTGGCGTAACATGCGCGCCATTAGCTCGTTACCATCTACGCCTTGATCATCGCCCGGCCAGTTATCGACTTCTGTTGTCGTGGTTAACTGTCCGCCTTGTTGTATGCCAGTTATTAATACCGGGTTCAGGTTGGCTCGTGCAGCATAGACCGCAGCGCTGTAGCCAGCAGGGCCGGAGCCTAAGATAAGAACTTTGCAATGTTTTGAGTCAGACATGAGGTGGGATTGCTCCGAGTTATTAAGTTTGTCGTTTTATGGTGTTCAGCGCAGAATTCTAATTAATTTATTGCCTTATTAATAGCGAGCAATTTGAGAATTTCAATGCAAATAAAATTGTACATCAGAGTTACCCAACTGGGTGTTGATACAGAACGGTTAGGAATAGTGTTGATGACCCATTTCGCGTTAGAATAGAGGCATTAGAATGAGAGGGCTACAATAAAATCATGCCACAGGCAAAGCGTAAGCAAATCAAAGAAACAGAGCAGGGGGGCGGGGGTGTCTTGTCGCCACGGTTAAGGGAGCTTGGCTCCGAAATCGTGGTGGTTTTCAGTGCCTTTCTCTCGTTATATGCCTTGTTATCGCTACTGACCTATAACCCGAGTGATCCCGGGTGGTCTCACAGTGGAGGCCGTTCCAGTGAGGTGAGTAACTTAGGCGGCCAGTTCGGCGCCAATTTCTCCGACATGTTACTGCACGGCTTTGGCTATATGTCCTTCTTAGTGCCGATTATGATTCTGGTGTTGGGGGTTAATTTTTTTAGAAATCGTCACGACACGTCGGAACCATCGTATTTTCGACGGGTATTGATCGCCGCTGGTTTTTTGATCACGGTGATGGGCGGCTGCGGGATTGAAAACTTGCACTTTAACCATTGGGCCGAGTCTAAACATTTTATTGCCGGCGGTTATCTTGGTGGCTGGCTAAATACTGGCTTGGTTGAGCTTTTTGGTCAGATCGGTACGACCATGTTAATGGTAGTGCTATTCCTAACTGGTATCACTATATTCGCTGGCTTGTCTTGGTTTAGCCTGATGGATTCGATCGGCGAAAATATCTTCAAGTTGATCGAAAATGTTAGGGATCGTCGAGAACAAAAAGAAGATCGAGAAATAGGCGCTAAAGCTAGGATTGTTCGCAGAGAGGTTGTTACAGAGCTCAAAGAGAAGGTCAAAATAGCACCAACTATCATGCCCAAATTGGCTCCGGTCGAAAGCAATATGCAAGACAGCGGTCGCATGGAACGTGAGAAGCAGACGCAAATGTTCGATAGTATGCACAGCTCAAACAGCGCCTTGCCAGCACTCTCTTTACTTGATCCTGCTGACCAGCAACAGGTGGGTTATTCTGACGACGAATTAAATGCTATAAGTGTACTGCTAGTTAAAAAATTGGCTGATTTCAACGTGCCAATCGAAGTGGTTAGTGTTCACCAAGGCCCAGTGATTACTCGCTTTGAAATTGAACCAGCGCCAGGAATTAAAGCAGCAACTATCACCGGTTTGGCTAAAGACCTCGCGCGCGCGCTCTCGACGGTCAGCGTTAGAGTGGTCGAAAACATTCCCGGAAAATCCTTCATTGGTATCGAAATTCCAAACGAATCACGTGAAATTGTGCGTTTAGTTGAAGGTCTGTCATCACGCCAATTCGAGAACATGAGTTCACCACTAGCGTTGGTGCTGGGCAAAGACATCAGTGGTAAGACAGTGATCGTCGATTTAGCTAAGATGCCTCACGTGTTAATCGCCGGTACTACTGGTTCGGGTAAATCAGTGTGTATCAATGCGCTGATTTTGAGCCTGATCTATAAAGCAACGGCTCAGCAAGTTCGTATGATCATGATTGACCCGAAGATGCTCGAGTTGTCAGTTTATGAAGGTATACCGCATTTACTATGCCCCGTCGTTACCGATATGAGCGAGGCGGCTAATGCCTTGCGATGGTGTATTGTTGAAATGGAACGGCGTTATAAATTAATGTCGGAGTTGGGCGTACGAAACCTGGCTGGCTATAATCGTAAGGTTAAGGTTGCCGAAGAGGCCGGTGAGCCAATTCTGGATCCGTTCTGCAAAGAGGGGGAGGTCGCTGAGCCATTACAAGAGCTACCTTGCTTGGTGGTCATTATCGATGAACTGGCTGACCTTATGATGACCGTCGGTAAGAAGGTTGAAGAGCTGATTACTCGTTTGGCGCAGAAGGGTCGTGCCTCAGGCGTGCATTTAGTACTGGCGACTCAACGCCCATCGGTTGATGTGATCACTGGCTTGTTAAAAGCTAACATTCCGACTCGTATCGCGTTTCAGGTGTCGTCAAAGATTGATTCTCGTACCATTATTGATCAAATGGGTGCTGAAATGTTGCTAGGTCATGGTGATATGTTGTACCTACCACCTGGTACTAGTATGCCTGAGCGTGTGCATGGCAGTTTTGTGTCAGATAAAGAAGTACATGAAGTTGTGCAGTCGTTAATTGGCGATAGTGAGCCTCAATACGACGAGTCTATTTTAAGTGCGCCAAAAGAGATAAATAACGCCCTACCAAGCGCTTTCCGCGATGATGCGGTTAATGACGACCCCGAAAATGACCCGCTTTATGATCAAGCCATAGAGTTTGTTACCAGAACGCGCAAGGCCTCTATATCGTCAGTTCAGCGCCAGCTGCGAGTTGGTTATAACCGGGCGGCTCGCATGATTGAAACTATGGAAATGACCGGCGTAATTACGCCGGCTGAAGATAATGGGCGTCGTGAAGTGCTGGCCCCACCTCCACCAGAAGACTAACCGGATAAGCTTAATCATATGAATCTAATTAAAGTCATGCTTTTTACTGTGCTGGGCTCGTCGATGTTTATCGCGAGTTCGGCGGCCAATGCGTCTGAGGCCATGCTCAAGCGGTTTTTTATCGAAGTCAATACGTTGCAAGCTGATTTCACTCAGCAAATCGTCGACGAAAGCGGCATGACCTTAGAAAACAAGAACGGTGTTTTTTCATTATCACGGCCTGGCAAATTTCGTTGGAGCTATGCCAACGAAGATCCTGAATACCCAATTGGTCAGCAGATAGTGTCTAATGGCGAGCTGATCACGTTCTATGAACCAGATTTGGAAACCGCCAACCAGCGCAGCATGCTCAATGCCCTAGAGCAAGTGCCGACCTTGCTACTGGTGCAATCTGGAGAAAGCTTAGAAGAGCATTTTAATGTGACGGATTTTGGTTTAACCGATGGCCTAACATGGGTCGAGTTAAAGCCAAAAGATGAAAACGCAGGCTATCAGGGCCTGATGATCGGTTTTGCAAAAGAGCAGTTGAATTCAATTGTGCTAACTGATGGTTTGGGTAATGAGACGCGTTTAGTCTTGTCGAATGTGGTGAGTAATTCTGAACTCGATTCGTCGCTCTTCGAATTCACCCCAGGCGATGGCGTTGATGTGATTAGACAATAGGTTGATGTTCTACATAGCCATCGTCATTGCCGGCGGCACAGGCGCCTTGTTGCGCTACTTACTGGGGCGTGCGACTGTTAATTTAGGCTGGGCTGCGCTACCATTCGGCACCTTAATTGCCAACCTTTTGGGCTGCTTTCTGATCGGCTATTTGTCGTGGATGTTGGTGCATAAGTGGCAAATGACTAAAGAAATTCAGGTGTTAGTATTGACTGGTTTTTTAGGTGGTTTTACGACTTTTTCTGCTTTCTCATTAGAGGTCATAAGCATGGCCCAGCAGGGCTCGTCGATTAAAGCGATCGCTTATGTTGGAATCCAAGTTACTCTGTGTTTGATGATGTGCTTCGCTGGCTTATTATTGGCAAAGCAAATGTAAGAGACTTCAGCATAACTCGACGAACGAATAGAAATGTCTGTAACTGTTTTACTTGGATTGAAACTCTTTGTTCCATTTGGGTTGAAACTCTTTGCTCCATTTGGGTTGAAACTCTTGCACTTTTGCTTGAAAAACTGGCTAATAGCTAGCTATTAGCCGCGTTTTTCATCTCAATTGGAGACATTCCAAGCTATTTTATTTCGCCCCTGAGCTACGCTGAGGTCTCGTAAATAAATACTCCAGGCCCTGATTAGGCTTAACAAAGATAGGCATTGTCATAAATAGACTGTGCTACTGATTAACTGACTACGTTTTAGTCGGCTACGAACAATGAAATAATTATGATTGACCCACAATTACTGCGTAACGATATAGAGGCAGTTGCTGCTGCTTTAAAGGTTAAAGGCCACACCGTTGATGTGACTGCTTATCAGGCTTTAGAGGCTAAGCGTAAATTGCTTCAGATTGAGTCTGAAGAGTTGCAAGCTAAGCGCAATGCCAAGTCAAAAGAAATAGGCAGAATCAAAGCACAAGGTGGTGATGTCGATGCGTTGATGCGAGAAGTCAATTCTTTTGCTGACCGTATGAAGCAAGCCCAGGTTGAGTTGGACGATGTTAAACAATCGATGTTTGAGGTCACCGACGTTATGCCGAACATGCCGCATAGCTCCGTACCGGAAGGTAAGTCTGAAGATGATAATGTCGAGCTGATGAAATGGGGTACGCCTAAGCAGTATGACTTTGATGTCAAAGATCATGTTGATTTAGGTGAGGCGCTAGAGGCCTTAGACTTTGAGGCAGCGACTAAAATTGCGGGGCCACGATTTGTGGTTATGAAAGGTGCGCTTGCTCGAATGAATCGTGCTTTGATTCAATATATGTTAAATACGCATACTGATCAGCATGGTTATCAAGAAGTATACGTTCCTTACTTGGTAAATGAGGATAGCCTCAAAGGCACTGGTCAATTTTCCAAATTTGCTGAGCATGATTTATTCGCTACTCAAGCGGAAGATGGTTACTACCTAATTCCAACGGCCGAGGTTCCGGTTACCAATATTGTACGAGATGAAATTTTAAAGGGCGACGACCTACCTCTTAAAATGGTTGCGCACACGCCATGCTTTCGTCGCGAGGCGGGCAGCTATGGGCGCGATACCCGAGGTATGATTCGACAGCACCAATTCGAAAAAGTTGAATTAGTTCAGATTGTTAAACCTGAGGATTCTTACGATGCTTTAGAGGAACTTACCGGTCACGCCGAAGCGATCCTGCAGGGTCTAGAGCTGCCTTATCGAAAAGTAGTACTTTGTGGTGGCGACCTTGGTTTTTCAGCGGCAAAAACTTACGACTTAGAGGTTTGGTTGCCGGGGCAAGATGCGTATCGTGAAATATCGTCTTGTAGTAATGTTGAGAATTTCCAAGCGCGTAGACTAAAGGCGCGTTACCGACTCGAAGCAAAGAAAACCGAGCTGGTGCATACGCTTAATGGTTCTGGCTTAGCTGTTGGTCGAACATTGCTGGCGATCATGGAGAATTATCAAGAGGCTGATGGTTCAATTACCGTTCCATCAGTGCTTAAGCCATACATGGGGGGATTAGATAAGATAAGCGCCTAATTATCTAAAGGCTGACTAGCTTTGACGCCAGAGCCCAGTTATTAGCACTTTGTCTACTTTTAAGTAATTAGCACGAAATCAATTGCAACTCTTTGTTAAATTAGACTTAAGTCCTTTGACGTGAAGGCTGAGATGATCTACCTTAGCGGCCTATAGGTGCATAGGTGTAAAGAAGACTTGAATTTTTGTTATGCTTATGGTTCGGCTTGGCAGAAAATATTAGAAGTCTGTTGGTTTTATGTTTTTACTTATTTGGTTGTCAACAGAACATCTTTCATCTTTTAAGAAGAGAGCATCAATTTAACACAACAGGTTTATTGATTAATGGCTGTAATATCTACTGTGGTTTCGGCCACCCGTAATGTGGTTAGGGGCATTGCCCCACAAAACCGCATAATACTAATCGCGTTGGCGTTAGTATTATGTACTTGCTCGTCCCATGCGCAGCCGTTGACCGATGCTAGTACTAGCTCTTACGTTGACGATGCCGGTTACCAAGTGCCCGCTGTAGACGAAAGTGAATTTGATAATCAGGGTGACTCATTCGTCAAGGACTGGCGAGAAGCAACCCCAAAACCTGATTACGATGATACCGAGTTTGGACAACAAATTTACAACGAGGCCAGCACCCCAACAAAACTAGAAATTTTACGTTTGTTAAGTAAAGACACACCATCAATAGTGGTGTTTTTGACCGCTATTTCTATGGGCCTAGATATCGAGAGCGTACTTCAAGCGTCCGTTAAGTACGAGCCGGAAAAAAGTCGTGACTTGGCGTCATCGGCAGTTAACCTATTGCCCATTTTGACCCAATCAAGTAACTATCTATACTCTAGTTATGAATTGGAAGATCTTGAGCGAGAGAATGAACAAGACCCATATTCAGTTGAAGAAGTTGTCGAGAATTTTTTTAAACAACGCTTAGTGCTGCGACCTTATCCCGATTGGTTCGAAGGGCAGTTTCACTTTATGGCATCAGCCTCTGAACTGCAACGTTTGCAATCTCCTCAAAAAGATGTCCGCTGGTACCGAACAAAGAGCACTAAACCTACCTCGAAAAGACCTATCTTTGTGTCTCTTTATGAAGCCACAAGCACGATACTGATTGACGGCGAAGAGCGTATTACTGACGCGTTGAAAAAAGCCTCCAACGGTCGTGTCCTGCTTGAAGTATTTGAACCCGGTATGGTTATACCCGCATTTAGTATCACGGAAGGCGTCAGGGATAAGAAAATTGAAGCTGGTTATACCTGGCTTGGTTATGACCAGGGACGTATTCCGGCAACTCCTCTTATATCCGCCGTACCTTTTGGTATGGAACCCTGGGAATTTACCGCCTGGTATTTTGAAGACGAAGGTCGTGGACTGACCGAGTCGATTTATCATCCTCATGACGTTCATCCGATATTGTGCGGCGTAATCGGGCCTGAGACGGCGGGCTGGTTCAGAAAACGTATTGGTTCATTGCAGGACTTTCAGGGATTGAAAATCAG
>JAESTB010000617.1 GCA_016763815.1 Arenicella sp. | reverse complement strand
TTGGATCTGACTCCTAATTATTATCCTCTCTTATTCTATCTATTAATGAACGTTTTCCATAGACCAATCGGTTCCCAAATTTTTTGAAGATCAAGCATAGCAATGCGCTCATCGCCCCCTAGTACTGAACAACGATAGCGATAAGTAAAAGCAGAAACACGCATATTGGCGGCGCAGTGAACCCAGATTTTTTTCGTACTATTATCCCGAATAGAGCTTACAAACACCGCAAAGTCGTCGTCAGTGGGTTTTTTAAAAACCACCGGAATATGTACATACGCCATTCCTAACTTAGCCAGTACTTGCGTTTCATCGATAAGCGAATTTTCCAAAACGCTTTCTGGTGCGAGATTAATTACCAACTCATACCCAGCATTGCGAATAAGTTCGAACTGAGTTTCACTAGGCTGGCCAGAGGTTGCGAACAAACCCTCAATGACAAGAAAATTATAAATACTATCAATCGAAACGTCAGTTTGCGCAAAAGGATTACGCCGATGCAAAACCGACCGAAAGAAACCGAGGATAGTTTTAAAGGTATTTATATACATCTGTAACTCAATTTTTTACGACCACCCTTATTTAGATTTTGGGCCTGACCTTAACTGATCGATTGCAATTTCACCTAGATACCATACAGGGCTTTAACCCCATATTTTATAAAAAGTTAAAATGATCGTTATCCATTTGCATCAATGATTTTGTCGAACACACCGCCGCTTTTTTATGAGCAGATGCTCTTGGAAGTAGACGATCAAAATAAAATTCCGCAGTTTGAATTTTTGATGTGTAGAAATCATTTGATTCTTCGCCCTTACCACTTTCAAGCAATGCCGCTGATTTTTCAGCCTGTAAGGCCCAAAAATAGCCCATCATCACATAGCCAGAGTACATTAGATAATCAACTGAGGCCGACCCTACCATCTCTTTGTCTTTCGCTGCGCCTAGCATTATACGCAGTGTCATGATATTCCACTCGAGCGCACGTTTGCATAAAGTACGAGCCATACTACCAACCGGGCCGCGTGAAAATAAGTGTGGTTTAGCGAATGAAAAAATCACTTTGCTAAAGTCACGAATCGATTTCCCTTTGTTTGACATCAGAACTTTACGGCCTAATAAATCTAAGCTTTGTATGCCTGTAGTGCCTTCATAGAGAGTTGCAATTCTAGCATCTCGAGCGATTTGCTCCATTCCATGCTCATGAATATAGCCATGCCCACCGAACACTTGCATACCTAAGTTTGCCGATTCTAATCCTAACTCAGTAATAAAGCCCTTGAGGATAGGCGTATAAAACCCTAACTCATCGTCATACTCTTGCTGCTTTTCATCATCACCCGCAACGGTCGCATTAAACATCTTATCGGCGATTTTTGCAGCATGAAAAATCATCGCTCTTCCACCTTCTGCAATTGCACGTTGGGTTAACAACATACGGCGAACATCAGGATGCCAAATAATTGCATCGGCAGCAGAGTCCGGTTCTTTCTTGCCAGATAAAGCACGCATAGACCGGCGCTCTTTGGCATAAGCGAGTGAACCTTGAAATGATGCTTCAGCGTGACAAACTCCTTGCAGTGCCGTGCCAATTCTAGCGGTATTCATAAAAGTGAACATCGCCTCTAAGCCTTCGTTCTCTTTGCCAATCATGTAACCGGTAGCGCCATCAAAATTTAGCACTGCGGTCGATGAAGCTCGGATCCCCATCTTGTGTTCTATTGAGCCACAACGCACAGAATTCCTGTCGGTTAACTGACCATCATTATCAATGTTTACCTTAGGAACGATGAACAATGAAATCCCTCTTGTTCCCTTAGGTGCGCCAGGAAGGCGAGCCAAAACAATATGGATAATATTTTCTGTTAAATCATGCTCACCAGCCGAGACAAATATTTTCGTACCAGTCAACCGGTAACTTCCATCCTCTTCATTTAGTTTGGCTTTTGTCGATATTTGTGCGAGATCTGTTCCACATTGTGGTTCAGTAAGACACATAGTGCCACTCCACTCACCACTTACCAACGGCGTCATGAACTGTTTTTTCTGTAGCTCAGAGCCATACTCTAATATAGTATTTATGCAACCCATACTGAGCCCTGGATACATCGCAAAAGCCCAGTTTGCGCTACCAGTGATCTCGGCTTTCACCAAATTGATCGAGGTAGGTAGATTTTGACCACCGTACTCTTCAGGGAAAGATAAACCCTGCCAACCGCCGTCGATATATCCTTTATAAGCTTCTTTAAAACCCTTTGGTGTAGTCACCTCGCCATCATTAAAATGACAGCCTTCTTCGTCACCCGACAGATTCAGTGGTGCCAACACATCTTCACCAAGGGTAGCGATACCATCTAAAATGGCATCGACCATATCGGGGGTAGCATCTGCCCCATTGGCTAAGGATTCATAATGAGGCACATAATCTAATACATCTCTCATTAAAAATTTAATGTCTCTTAAAGGTGCTTTATAGGTTGGCATAATGATTACCTTTTATGTTTGTGAGCTTACAAAAATATCGAAAGCGATTATAGTAGAGCAATCCTCAATCAAGAGGTTAAATACCGTCAATCATGGTGTCAAATGCCGTCAATCTATTCCTATTAGTTAGTTTCAAAAGTGCATTCATTTTATCTAAAGACACTACTTAACGTTTTGAAAGCACGAAAACTAGATGTAAGTCTTGTTTTCAATAATTCAGGCATTAGCGAAGTTGATCTAGAAAGCGAGCTAAATTTAACCGCCCAACAACTCGATACAATCTCAACAAATGCCTTACAAGTGAGCACAGATCGTCAACTTGGTTTATTGGTTGGCTCGAGCATGGACATCCCATCCCAGGGCATTTTTGGGTATGCCATCATCACCAGTACCACCATCGGTGACGCACTAAAGCTAATGGTGCGATATAACAAAGCCTTACTCCCAAGCTTAGATGTGAAAGTGTTGTCACGGGAAAGTCGTGTTGAAGTCTTGATTAAAGCACCACATTTACCCGATGAATTGAAACGCTTTTACGTAGAGCTTCTTTATGCCGCAATTATGCGCAGTGGAAATACGTTGATTCCTAAGGGCAAAACATCAGTACATTTAGAGTTTGATTATGATGCACCCTACGACGAGGCCCCTTACCAACAATTATTTGGTGCAAAGGTAAAGTTCAGTAGCAACAGAAGTGTGATGAGTTTTGATCAGGCCGATCTAGAATTAGGCATAGCCACCGCTAACCCTGTTGCCAGAGACATTTTTCGAAGAGAGTGCGATAGGTTACTCTCCAGAGATACTCATAGAGGGATGGTAAGCGAGCGAGTACAAGAAGTTCTCTTACAGTCAGGAACAGAATTCCCAAATTGTATGCGTGTTGCAAATCAATTACACATGAGCGAAAGCACTCTCCAGCGTCGCTTGGCTAAAGAGGGATATAAGTTCCAACAATTACTCGACCAAGTTAGAAATAAGCTTGCGAATGAATATTTAACTGGCACCCAGTTAACGGTTAATGAAATAGCCGCATTATTGGGTTTCAGTGATGCCGCAAACTTCCGGAGGTCATTTAAACGTTGGTCCCAAAAAACCCCAACAATGGTTAGAAATGAAGCGTATGTCGACAATCGAACATCACGGTAAGAAGTGAGAATGATAGATCACCTAAACACACTCGCCGCTATCATTCTTGGTGTGCCATTAGTTACTCAAGCAGCGCAGCATAAAGCAATTTCTGCGAAGCACTGCGGAAATCGACATCGGGCCCGCCCTGTGGAAAGCGTTGAATCATGCCGATGAAATACAACTTGTAGACCGGGTCAAACCAAAACCAATTCGGTCGGATTCCGCTTCGGTGAGAGCGCCCACAATGTTTACATTTTTTTCGTCATTTAGTACATTGGTTCTCATCCGTTTGATGCCTTGAGGGTTCGAACACCATCGCGTTCGACCAAAAGACAGCAAAAAAACCTGAACGTTATAAATCTTGTAAGAAAACAAGCATTAGCCTTAAGCCAGACCAAACGAACAAAAAATGGTAGGGGCAGAAATTTATATCGACTGACTACGTCTCATAGTACCTGTTCCATTTATTTTTACTCGGTATTTTTAAGTCTGGTTTTACGAACTTTATCTTTCAAAAAGGAGCGAACAGACTTTATTTTTGTATACACAAAAGCGAGCCTATAACCGAACGTTGTTGAGTCCAAATGTTCGACATCACTTACTTGAAAATCAATTAGAGTTTTATTTATTTTCTTAAATAAAAAGAAGTCATTTGCATCACTAAAATTTCCTGAACGTTTTCTACCCCGAGAATCAAGCACAAACATTTCGTCATTCTCGTCGATTAGGAAATTACCTAAGTTGGGGTCGTTGTGGCGAAAACCCACTAGATGCATTTTTCTAAGCATTCCAATAATGCCGGGTACGCAAGATTCACTGCAGGGAGTTCCGTCTCGATATTCATAACACAGCCAAGAATCGACTACCGCACCTAACTCGCGTTTTTCTAACACAAAAAGAGGCTGTACTGATGATATGCCTAACTCGTGAAAGCGTTCTAGAGTCGATAATGTTTGTGACGCCTCTGTCTGTTCAAAATAGCTAAGAACTCGTGCCCACAAACGTCTATTTTTGTCTCTAGGTTGTTTGGCAACAAGTTGTTTTCCCGATAAACCGCCTACAAGCACTAAGCTACGATGATTGTCTTTAAGTACTTTAGGGAGAGATTTGAGATTACCTAAAAGTTCGGGTATCTCAGGTAGATCACGTACCCAATCTTGTTGCCGAGGGTTGCTCAGGCACCGCCACGGCCCGTATCTTTTTATTTCTATTAACATATATCAAGTAAACACCATTTTGGTGAGCATTATTACTAGTTTTTATAGGTAATTTAAGCCTCAATACGGCATTTAAGAGACCTAGCTGTGAGTGTCCAGATTAGTACAAATAGCGCAGGCCAGTCAAAGCGTGGTGCCTCTGAACCAGCCAGCTTAAGTGCGAATGAGAACCGTTTGTCACCCTCATTTTTCTACTGACTCGAATGGCACTGAGATTTTATTTTATTGATTGCGACGAAACCATTAAAGTTAACTCTGACGTCAATTATTAAAGAGACATACCAACTAGTTGGCTAGCTGGCTGGCATGCCTAAATAAAGAACTGACAATAATTAATATGACCAAACCATGCTATTAAATGTTGATAGCTCTAACTGCACTAAAGCTCCGTGAGTTAAAACACCGTATAATATGTCTGGGTTTTTAGGGTCAATCATCATTCCCCCCATATTGATACTGTTTCCATTTCCGAGCGAACCATTCATGTTGACACTTCGACGAACACCATAGTCAGACTTTAAAATGGGGTCATCAAAACCTTTTGCATCTGCTTTAATAGGCTCCCGTCTACCAACGCCTAACTCAACTATTGCATGAGCACCGGCATCATTACCTGTCGCCATTACAAAGCCACGCCCATCTCTTTCCATATAAACCATTCTTGTATAGCCCATACCACTGTAGGTTCCATTTTCAAAAGTCTCTAATGAGCGAAAGCCATCTTCAATAGCAAATGAATACATGTCTCCTTTTGATACACCCAAAATCATAGCCCCAAATTCTGGGTCTTCATGATAGAGCATGCCTTTCACTGGAAACTGTATGAATTTACCTTCTCCCACATGTTCATATGGCGATGCTGATTTTTGCTTTCCACCAGGATTATGGCCTTTGGCGTTACCCCAAACAGAGATGGGGGTGCAAGTTTTAGCATCAGGGCTGATCTTTAAGATACCGTCACCTGCGCGTATATCATGCATGGATAGATAGAATTCATCTTTTGGCCCCATAGCAAAGGCCAATGCCATTATTTCCACACTGCTTTGCTTCGGATACTTGCCATTAGGTCGATAACACTGTCCATATTGTTCATCAGCTGTTGGTGAAAATTTTGCATTTTTTGCTTTCCAAACCAGTGAACGAGCGCCTGTGTCTGGGTTGATTTTAATAATTTCAGGGCGCTTACCTGAAGACTCACCAGAACCACCCGCCAAGAGGTAAATCATGCCGTCACTGCCCCACTTCATAATAGACGCACCGGTAAGAGGTTGCTTTTTATGGTCTTTCTTTATGCCATCTGATAAGTATCCTGAACCATATTCTTTCATTCCACGACGTTTATCAGGATAAAGCCCCGATACCACTCGTCTATCTTTAGTGTCTATGTTCCATGCAACAATAGTCGCTGTATATTGATAGTTTGGATTAGTCCATCGAACCACTGAGAAAAACTCACGGGTTTCCGGACGAAAGATTCCTCCAGTCCATCTTGTGGCAGCTTTTTGTTGTTTCCAAGCATCAAATTTGGGCCCCTTTCCATACTTTACGGGCCATCGAGTTGTCATTTGCTTTTTGGGATTAGCGCAGTTAATAATCCCTTCTTCAG
>JAESTB010000616.1 GCA_016763815.1 Arenicella sp. | reverse complement strand
TGGAACTAATTAGATGGACAGCACTAATGGGTGACCCTATGACCTGTCGAATAAATCGGGTCAGAGTAAAATTAACCGATAGCTAAGGATGGCCATTGAAAATGGAGCAGTAATTAAAAAGAGTTAGAGATGCCAAGACTTACAAGGGTTGCGCCTATCGGAGTGTCGCAACATATAATTCAACGGGGAAATAACCGTCAAATCTGCTTTAGCCCGCAAGTTTCGATTCGGCTAAGGCTGGAGGGGATTTTTCTAGAGCAGTAAATTCTCTCGGGAGGTCAAATGCAGTTTGGAATCAACTGTAGCTGCAAAGCAAATATGCCCACTCAATTAGAGGTGAAATCATCACCTCATTAGTTAAGTAGGTAAATTATGAGAAGCGAAATAATTACGTCACACGAAATAGATTGGTAAATAGCCCTAAACTCTCAAGCTGTGGAGCTACGCCTAGGTAGCCACCCGAGGTTCGAGGAAAAACGACTTCTCCTGAGTTGGGCGAGATATGGTCGCAGGCTGCTGCAAATAGGTGGTCAAATTCAGTGCGCGGAGTAATGTCGGGGGTGAATAGGGTAGGGTCGGTGTATTTTTCTACTTCGTCGTCTTGGAAGAGTTCACCGTAGACACCGCCATTTACCTGTTCGCCGATAAGTAACATGATATTTGCGGCACCGTGGTCTGTGCCAAAGTCACCGTTGGCTCGAATTTGCCTACCAAACTCGCCGGCCGCAACAAACGTAATGTTTTGCTTTGAAGTGGTGTCTAGATTGTGCCATAGCGCAGACAAGCCATAATGGAGTTCCGTCGTATTTGAATCAGTAGGGCCACCAAAAATATCTTTAAATGAACTTTCTATGCCTCGATTAATATACGGGTCTTTGAGGTCGGGTACATCTATGTTTTTACGTTGTTGTGAGTGGCTGTCCCATTCTAGGTTGTACTCCATGGAGGCGACTTTGAGCCCGAGTACATTGTTGGCTGCGAGTGAGTCGTAGAGATTTCTAACTTGACTGCCCCAGTTTTCGTTATAACAAACTCTACGCGAATTACCCATTGAGTCATTGTTGAAATGATGACGTGGGTTAGCTTCGAGTGCGCCGCCAAGTACCTTGGTTCTATCTAGGGTCTGTGAATACAGTGCGCGGATTTCGTCTGGCACATTAAAATCTAGCTGGGCACTCATTTGCTGGCCTAATAGGCGTAGCTGTTCTTCATGGCCAGTAAAGTTTTCGTAAACAGGTGCCAGAGTTTCTTGTTTTAGCGCTGAGTAATAGCTTTTAAGTGTTCTAGCTAGGGCAAAGTCAGGTCGGTTGGATTGGTCCTGATCAAGGTCTGCTTCTCTTAACCCGAGGTCACGTGAATTTTGAATGGGTACTAGGTTTGAATTGTCAATTAGGTCGGGTTGGTAGCTGGGGCTTGTCACCGGACCAAAAGCGAAGGGGCTGGGTGTGTCGGTTAATGCAATGCTGGTTCCTTGCGCTTGAGTAGCGAGACGGCCACCCCATCCAGAGCGCCCTCCATCATCAACATTCGACAGTAGGTTGCCCTGGTTTATCTGCAATGTTGCATGGTCGTGTGCCCTGTGTGTGGCGCCGACTACGTTCGCGACTATGGCCACTTTTCCCTCACTGAACATCTGTACTAACCAGCCAGCTCCTTGCCATATTCCAAACACATTGGTGGTGGTGTTTTGACCAATATAAACCGGGTTTCTTTCAGCGTTTTCAGAACCTGCGAAGGTGTTTAAGTCGAAGTGAATAAAGTCGTCGTTCCAACGGCTTCTCCAGCTTTCTTCTTGGGCCAGTAGGTAATCTTGGTCGGACCCATAGTCGCCTCTGGGTAGGGTGAGACGGTGCACTGATGATCTGAATTGCCAGTACAAATAAGCAAACTGCTGCTTCTCTTGATCAGGCACCAATACGCCATTTATTCCGGGCATAGCCGGTACAATAAAGTGTCTAAAATCTGGGCCTCCGCCCATCATTATGTTGACTAAAACAGGGTCAATGACCGGAACGAAGCCAGCGGATGGGTTTGCGCTGGCGGTCGAGAAATTTGTATTTAGCGACGCTGAAACAGCCGTCGCCAGCAAACTTTTAACGAAAGTTCGTCGTTGCATTAGTCCACCTCTTCAGTTAGATTTTCATCTGCAAATACAAATGGCGTTGCGAAAATAAAGGACATAGCATGATTTATCCTACGGTTTGCGTAGCGGCTAACTTGCCCTTGTGTACTGTCAAGGGGTAGCTCTACCTCTGCCAATTGTGATAACAATGATTGAATGACGGCTGAGTCTCTTATTGTCGGGCTCAAATACTCCATGTTGAGCCAGTTTTTTTCTTGTTCAGTATAGCCACCTGAAAATGAGCAATAATTCAAGTCAGACAGGATCTCATCTATGTTGTTTATGCTTTGGTTGTTCTGAATACGGTCTTCTCGAACACATAACAGAAAAGCTAAGTCAAAGAACCGGTCGTTGTGGCCAATATCGTCGGCTATATGATAAAACCTAGTTGCGGCGAGTATCGGCAAGAGGTGTGCTTCTTCTAACATAGTGTAATCATCTAGGTCGCCGACGGCGTGCTTCCATAGCCACTCTGCGACGTGTCTTGCTGGGTACCTACCATCAATACTGGGAATTACTTTACGCCAGTCCTTGGCCCAGCTAGCCCCTGCGTCGCAATCATGGCAGTAGGCGTCATTAGTGAACTGCAATGATTGGTCAGCGCTGCGGTTATAATTCTTTTCAAAGATTGATGCTGAGCTTGCGGCCTCTTTTGATGTTTGGCCTCCGAACACATTGTGTTCAGGCCGAAAGACATCAACCAATTCGTCGTCGGTTAGGATGTCATCGAGAGGGCGGCCAACACTTCCGCCATTTCGGTAGGAGTAGATGGCCTCAATGTTGTCTATGTTGAATTTGTTTGCCTTATAAAATGCACGCTCAAAGCTGGTTAAAGATCGAGATTGCTCTGCATCAAAAAATAACTCGGAGATGGCGTAATTTCTTACAAACTCCAAGAAATTTTTATTCGACCTTAATAAAGCCCATGACTCTCTTAATAATTGTTTCTTGATAGAGCTCAAATTATCGTCAGCAAGCCCTTCTATAATCATGATAGGTAAGTTTTTTAGGCTTTCTACATGCTCAATCGAGTGAGTCATTAAATGATCAATTTTTTCTGAGGCATTGCTGCCTGACACGACTGTGCTGTTGACATCAGAAGGGTGGAAAATTGTGAGATCTGCGAGGTGATGTTTCTGTGTGCCAAATTCGACTGTTTCAGGATTATTTGCGCCGACCGACATATCAGTAAGCATTTTGGATGTGTTCTTGATACTGATGTTTTCATGATAGTCGGGATCGCTAATACCAAAGATACCAAAATAGAGCTGATGAATCTCGCGCGCAAAATCGTCATTGCAAAAACAAACACCATTGATGAACTCATTGTTTTCATGGCCGTATTGCACAGCCACCGCCGAGGTTTTGGCGGCGCTTGCCATAACTTCATCGTAGTCTACCCCTGACTCATGAGCTTCCATGACGACGTCGTAAAAATACGCCATTTGCGCGGTGGTAACCGTGGCGTCTAGGGAAAGGGCCAAATGATAATTGGTTTCCCAAAACCCGATCCGTTGACGAAAAGGGTTTAGGCCGCGGACTGTTGCCATCACATAAAAATCTTCTTCGAGGTTGTTGCCTTCTAATCTAAAGTGACTTCTAGTCTGGTAAGACATAGGGAGGTTTACAAAATCTTCTGATCCTAGGTAATTCTCTGCGAAATCCACCAGTTGTCCAAACTGAAATTCTGGCTCATTGTATTTCTCATTAGGGATCAGAGGCGACAGTTTTGGATTGTGCTCACTAAAATTTAGCATCTCGGTAATGGCAAAATTTGGCAGCATGTTTGCCCAAGAAGTAATTTGCTCATCGAAGGCTTGGCCGCCGAAGGCAAACATTTTGAGAACTTTACGCACGGCTCGCTCGTTCCACTCGGCTCGATTCAACATGGGTAAAGCCAAATTGGTTTGCTGAGTTGCAACGTCGATCTGACTAATAAAGATTTCAGGTCCTGTTAAGGTGCTTAAGCTAAGAGTGTGATTAAGACTAGAGCCTGCTTGTACTATAGGCAGACAATATTCTCCGTTACCACTAAGGGACAAGGTGTGGCTGACGTCGTTTATCTCAAGCTCAACGTTATTCGCAGGTGAATCTGTTGGGGCCGTAAATACAAAACAAAAAAGGGATTCTTGTGCAATGTTGGCGAAGATCGCCGTGAAGG
>JAESTB010000615.1 GCA_016763815.1 Arenicella sp. | reverse complement strand
CAATGGAATGACCATTACGTCTCAAATGATCAAAAAACTAGCCTAAAATTTCCATTTTCTCCTAACGCAAATCATTATCCGACAGACCCTTAAAGTGAAATTCTATTTTTCGACTCTCGCACAAAACCGCTCGATGTTTCTGGTCTATTAATAAGGTGTAAGCTTGTTTGGCATCGCTGAGCCATGCTGAGGGCTCTTATACTGAAACAACTATTATGCAAAATAAGTTTTTGCCGCTGTTTGAGATGGTTAACCAATTAATTACATGTCATCACCCTTATATGAACTGCAATTGCCGCAGATTGTATGATTTGCTTGGAAAAATTTTTTAGCTTTATTAGTGCGTTGATGATATGAATAGTATAGATCGGTAGTAGCTCCACCACTCAGTAACACAAGTTAGGAGAAATAACGTGCCATACGACCTTAGTCAACAAGTTCTGCGAACCGATGCGGCTGGCATGCCGATTGACTGGATTTCATATCAAGAGGCTGTACGTTGTTATCATTTGGGGATGGTGCTTTATAGTTGCGGCAATCTTCTGTATACCATCCGTGGCGGGGTTTGTGCGTTGACTGGCGTTACCAGTTCAGTCGAGGTGAGCTCGATCATTGCCACGCCGTCGGCGACTCAAACCAAGTATCACCATCTACCAAATTATACTCCCCCGCTAACTAATAAAACCCTATTTGCCCGCGATGGAATGATGTGTCTATATTGTGCAAATACATTTAAACGGTCTGACTTATCTAGAGATCATGTCACCCCAGTGTCGCAGAAGGGTCTCGATGCATGGACTAATGTAGTCACGGCATGCAAGCGCTGTAATAATTTTAAAGCTGGTCGAACTCCAGAGCAAGCCGCAATGAAGTTAATCGCCGTACCATTTAAGCCGACTCATGCTGAGTATGTATATTTACGTGGGCGAAAAGTATTGGCCGATCAAATGGAGTTTTTGAAAGCTCATTTTCCTAGAACCAGCCCATTGCGAGATCGAGTTGAACAGTATCAGAATGAGAGGGTAGATGGCACCAGGTATCACCATACGGCAGCGCAAAATTTGATACCTAACTAGTTTCTAATCGTTAGGCTCGATCATCAGGAGACCGCCTGCGATTACACCAGTGATGTTAGACAAATTCTGATTTTTATATCAATCTCTACAATACTTGGTACTTTCCCGTGGCACTGCGGTTATGCTGAGGCCTCGATATCTAACGTCATTCTGTAGACAAAAAAGGCTGCTTAAAAATTGACTCAAATCCGATCACAAGCGAGTGCTTGCCGTACTTCAAATTCGTCACTGACTCGTCGTGCGATTCTCGATACCATGCCTCTATCATTAGCGGTTATTCCGTGGGGCGTTCTGACAGGTGCTCTGGCTATTGAAGCTGGTTTCTCGGCTATTCAGGCGCAGCTTATGTCGCTAATCGTGTTCGCTGGCGCGGCCCAATTGTCGGCGATTACGTTGCTAGCCGCTGGCTCTTCTTTTGCCTCAATATTTGCCTCGACCGTAGTAATTAGTTCGCGGCATTTACTCTACTCAATAACATTTCGTCAACATGTTGAGGCATTACCGTTACGTTTACGACTGGTAATTGGTTTCTTATTGACCGATGAGATGTTTGCGGTCTCTCAAGCTCATACCATGCGATCGGGTAATTTTTCAGCGTTGTTTGCAATTGTCTCGGGCGCAACGTTCTACTTTTGTTGGAATATATCGACTTTGCTAGGAATTATTGCAGGTGAATACTTTAGCGATCTCGACTCTATGGGATTAGATTTTGCTATTGTGGCTACGTTTATAGCGATGACTTTCGCTGAGCTGCGTAATTACCCGATATTGGTAGCGGTGTTGATGAGCGGACTTACCGCTGTGCTTTTACAGCCATTATTGTCCGATAGTTATATTGTTATTGCGGCGCTAGTGGGGATGAGCTGCGCGTATATCTGCCCCGATCCTCAAGCGATGGCTGAGCTGAAGGTGAGCTCATGATCTGGCTGCTACTGCTTGGCATGGCGTTGATTACCTTTGCTAATCGCTATCTGTTTTTCTCTGCAGTGATCACTTATTCGCCGGGCCCTAAGTTTAAACGTTTTTTGAGCTATTCGTCTTACTCGGTATTAACCGCAATTTGGGCACCTATCATTTTTCATTTCGATGGACAACGCGAGTTCCAACTTGCTGGCTTCGATTACTTCTTGGCGGCTGCCTTAGCGGGTATATTAAGTTTCTACCGAGTGGCCAGTATTGTTGTAGTGTTGCTTAGTACCACACTGTTTTTCGTGATTCGTTTTTACTTACTTTGAAACGGTTTAATGTGAAACGAAAGGCTAGACAAAAAAATGCCTCGTTTCAACGAGGCATCTTTTTGAAATACTATGAAAAATAAACTGTGCTCAATTTTCTAGCTGTCGCGCTGAGTGATCTCAACTAAGTGAAAACCAAATTGAGTTTTAACCGGTCCATGAACTTTACCAATTTCTTCATTGAAAACAACTTGGTCAAATTCTGGAACCATCATGCCTGGGCCAAAGCTGCCTAAGTCGCCGCCTTGTTTGCCAGAAGGACACTGAGAGAGTTCTGCAGCAGCAGCTTCAAAGGTCTTCTCACCAGCGTTGATTTTTGTTTGAATATCCAAACATGCTTGTTCAGTTGACACAAGGATGTGTCGTGCAGATGCAGTAGTCATTTCGTTGTTAAACCTGTCAATTTTCGAAGAGGCGCATAATACTTACTTTGAACGTCGAATCCCAGTTACAATCGGTAAAAAGTAAGTAAACTTAATAAAAAACGTCAAAAACTCGTTAAATTCAGCTTTGAGTAAACAACTTTTCACATATCTCCGTATCGCCATCACACTTTGCCTATTAGGCGTGGTGTTTTATTTGGCAGACCTTTTTTCGCCTGACGGTCGTAAACTGCTTTTTGATACACTTAAGAATGCCGATTTAGTGTTACTAGTGGCGGCCATATTGATAGGTGTTCTGATCAACATGGTTAGCGCTTTTAAGTGGTACATGTTGACCCGGGCACGCGCTCTAGGAGCAAGTTATTGGCGAATTTTTGCCTATTATCTAATCGGACAGTTCTACAATATGTTTTTGCCGACCAGTGTTGGTGGCGACTTTGTTCGCTCGTATGAACTGGGTAAGTTCTCGGGTCGACAAGCTGACGCCTTAGCTTCAGTATTTGTCGAGCGTTATACAGGCGTAGTGACTTTGCTTGCCGTAGCGACATTGGCGGTGATGACTCAGCTTACGAGATTTAATCAAAGCTTCATCATTGTCACTCTAATCACCTTTGGCTTAGGACTTGGGTTTATCGCATGGTTAGTCTTCGATTCTAGGATATATCCTGCGGTACGCGATTTCATCCAAGCACGGTTATCGCTAAGCTCTAAAATATTTAGTAAATTAAACAAGCTGTTAGAGGCGATAACGGTTTACAAGCAGCAACCCGCAACAATTGCCTTAGCATTACTCAACTCGCTGCTGTTCTATTTTGTTGCTGTGGTAAATGTTTACCTGACGGCAATGGTGTTTAATTCTGAGGTTAGCTTTTTGGATATGCTTATCGCTACGCCGATCATCATGCTAATTATGAATTTACCAATATCCATAGGCAATATAGGTCTTATGGAAGTCGGCTATGTGAGTGTTTTAGAGTTGCTGGGCTATGGCGCTGAGCTGGGCATAGCGATAATGTTACTAATGAGATTTAAGTCATTATTTGATGCCGCTTTAGGCGGTGTTCTACACCCAGTTTTTGTGACGAAAAAGATTGAATAGTCTATCATTACAGCTGAACACTTAAGCCAATTAAATTAATCGATGCTGAGCAATGCGGTTTCACTGCGCTTGGCGCTAGCCTCCTATCGCTTATAGAGTTAGCCGAATTAATTTAGTCGAAGTAAAATTGAAAACAAGTTGAACACAATTTAAATAAAAGATGAATATATCAATAGTTGGCACCGGCTACGTCGGTCTGGTAACGGGCACATGTTTTGCCGACGTCGGAAATCAAGTTTTGTGCGTTGACAAAGATCAAAGTAACATCGATATGCTGCTTGGCGGTAAGATCCCGATTTTTGAACCTGGGCTGGAACAACTGGTAAAAACCAGTGTCGCTCAAGAGCGACTTAAATTTACCACAGACATCAGTGCCGCAGTCGAGCATGGGAAGATTATCTTTATTGCTGTCGGCACGCCGCCGGGAGAGGACGGCTCGGCTGACTTATCTCACGTGTTGGCGGTTGCTAAATCTATTGGTCAAAGCTTGTTGGAATACCGCACCGTGGTTACCAAGTCGACGGTTCCGGTAGGGACCGCAGAAAAAGTTCGCAAGGCCATCCAGAGTGAGCTTGACGCACGCGGTGTAGAGATAGAGTTTAGCGTGGCGTCTAACCCAGAGTTTCTTAAAGAAGGCGCAGCGATAGAAGATTTCATGAAGCCTGATCGAGTTGTAATCGGTGCAGACGATGACCGAGCTGTTGAAATCTTACGTGAACTTTATGCGCCATTTAATCGAAACCATGAACGCCTTATTATCATGGACATCCCATCGGCTGAGTTAACTAAATACGCCGCTAACGCGATGTTGGCGACCAAAATATCATTTATGAATGAACTGTCTAATTTGGCTGAATTGCTGAATGCAGACATTGAATTGGTTCGACAAGGTATTGGCTCTGATCCGAGAATCGGCTATCACTTCATATATCCAGGGTGTGGTTACGGGGGTTCGTGCTTTCCCAAGGACGTACAGGCATTGCATCGGACCGCTCAGCAATATGGTTACGAAGCAAGAATTCTAGATGCGGTAGAAGCAGTAAACCAAGATCAAAAATCAGTTCTGTTAAATAAAATCGATGCCCACTTGGGCGCTAACTTAAGCGGTAAAACCTTTGCTATTTGGGGCTTATCATTTAAGCCTAATACGGATGATATGCGCGAAGCACCTAGTCGAGTAATTATCGATGGTTTGCTAGCTCGAGGGGCCAGTGTAAGAGCCTACGACCCCGTTGCCAACGAAGAAGCTAGCGAACTATATGCCGACAATAAGTCTGTGACGTTCTGCGATGATCTCTACGACGCTACCGAAGGTGCCGATTCCCTTGTCTTAGTGACCGAATGGAAAGCTTTTCGTAGCCCAGACTTTAAACGTTTAAAACGGCAATTAGGTGATCGGGTGATTTTCGATGGACGTAACATTTATGACCCCGCTGGTTTAGCTAAAGTTGGCTTGAAATACTATGGTATAGGCAGGTCAAACTAGCGATGAAATTAGCCAAGACTCAATTCTCTGATATAAAGACACTGGTCGTCGGCGACGTTATGTTAGACCGCTACTGGTTCGGCAGTGTCGATCGGATCTCACCGGAAGCACCGGTGCCGGTACTTGCTGTTAAACGTGAAGAATCACGCGCAGGTGGTGCCGCTAACGTGGCTCATAATTTATTAGCGCTTGGGGCCCAGAGTAACCTTTTGTCGGTGGTAGGTGACGATGATGCCGGTCGTGAGATAGTTCGAATTGTCAAAAGCTATGGCGCCAAAACGACACTGAAAGTTGATCCGTCGATTAAAACCATCGTTAAACTGCGCATGGTTGCTCAGAATCAACAATTGTTACGTGCCGATTTCGAAGAAAAACCCAGCGAAGAGATTCTTAGCCAATGCCTTGATGATTATCGAGAAGCGATAAAAGAAGCTGATGTAGTCGTTTTGTCCGATTATGGGAAGGGCGGTTTAACGCATGTCGCCGATATGATTGTCGCTGCTAAGGCATTGGAAAAACCAGTAATTATAGATCCCAAAGGGTCCGATTATTCCCGATATGCCGGTGCGACTCTGATAACACCCAATATGAAGGAGTTTGAGGCGGTTGTCGGTATTTGCTCATCCGACGCTGATTTTTCGAGTAAGGCACATACGCTTCGAGCCGGCCTCGATCTTAACTACTTATTAGTAACTCGAAGTGAAAAGGGCATGAGTTTATTTAGCCGCGATGGCTCACAGATGGACTCGCCGGCGACCGCACTTGAAGTGTATGACGTTAGTGGTGCTGGCGACACGGTTATTTCGCTAATGGCATTGGCTACCGTTGCAGGATTCTCAAACAAAGATAAGCTGACTCTCGCCAACGCCGTAGCCGGTATCGTTGTTGGTAAACTAGGGACGGCGGTGGCTACCATCGATGAAGTGCTTAATAAACTCGCCGAAAATGCATAAGGTACGCGACATTACGATGCCGAAAAACCAATTAACAAAGGTATAACAGATGATTATTGTAACTGGCGGTGCCGGCTTTATCGGCTCGAATATAGTTCGAGGTTTGAATAAGCGTGGACTAAATAATATTTTGGTGGTCGATGACCTTAGTGATGGCAACAAGATTCGCAATATCGAAGACTGCGATATTGAAGATTATATGGATAAGGACGAGTTTCTGAATCGAATTAAGCAAGGTATGGAATTTGGTGGGCCAACCGCTATCTATCATCAAGGCGCCTGCTCAGATACTATGGAAGCAGACGGCCGATTCATAATGCAAACTAATTATGAGTACTCTAAGTCGCTTTATCACTATTGCGGCGAATACAGTATCCCGTATATCTATGCATCTTCTGCGTCAGTGTATGGCGGTGGGGAAGTTTTCAAAGAACAACCTAAGTACGAGCAGGCATTAAACGCTTATGCCTATTCCAAGTTATTGTTTGATCGCTACGTACGAAAAAACCCAGGTGTGTCGGATTCGCAAGTTGTCGGTCTGAGGTATTTCAATGTTTATGGTAAAGGTGAAGAGCACAAGGGCCGCATGGCATCAGTAGCTTATCATTTTTTTAATCAATATCATGAGCAAGGCTATGTCAAATTGTTTGGTGGCAGTGGCGGCTATGCTGATGGTGAGCAATTGCGTGACTTTGTTTGGATTGACGATGTTGTTGACGTCAATCTACATTTTCTTGAGCACCCAGAAGCAAATGGTACTTTTAATGTAGGTAGCGGTCGAGCTCAGAGTTTTAACGATGTTGCCACGGCCGTTTTAAATACACTCGAAAATGCCACTAAGACAAGCGAGCAATGGGTAGCGGAGAAAAAAATTCAGTACATTGAATTCCCTCAAGCCCTCGTTGGTAAATATCAGAGTTACACCAAAGCAGACCTAACAAATCTTACCATGTCAGGTGAATACAGTAAGAATTTTGCTAAGGTTGAAGAGGGTGTAAAAAACTATGTCACCCAGCTAGCAGCTGTACGGTGAATTTTTAAAAAATGGCCGTTGTAGCGATTTACGACTCAGGCGTTGGAGGGCTAAGTATCTATCAAAACGTAGTCGCTAGATGCCCCGAGCATGACTACCTTTTTGTCAGTGATAATCAGCAGTTCCCGTATGGAAGTAAGCCTGAAGCTGAGTTGCTAGCGCGAGTACAAGCGGTGGTAACACGGCTTGATCAGCATCACTGCATAGATGTTCTGATCATGGCATGCAATACCGCTAGCACTATCGTATTACCAACTTTGAGAGAAACGTTCGATTTTCAGGTGATCGGCGTGGTGCCGGCTATTAAACCAGCGGCTGAGCTTTCTACTACCAAGAGAATTGGATTGCTTGCTACGCCTGCGACGGTAGCTCGACCGTATACTGACAGATTGATTGCTGAGTTTGCCCTCGATTGTCACGTTGTAAAAGTTGGCTCAAGTGAATTGGTGCTACTCGCTGAGCATAAGCTTTTTGGCCGAGAGCTTGATGAATCGATAATTGGCACTATCTTAAAACCGATTATCGCCGACCCAGCGATAGATGTTTTAGTTCTCGCGTGTACCCATTTCCCGATGTTAAAGGTCGAAATTGGAACACAGCCCAAAAAGCATGGCCGCCAGCCTCGATTACTCGATTCCGGTGAGGCCATTGCCAATAGGCTGGTGTCCTTGAGTCAATCTTTGGGCTTAGAGCCGAGCAAGTCAGCCACTCGAGTTGCTTTAATGACCGATAACAATGTTGAACTAGGGTTTGTCACTCAGCTAGAACGAATGGGTTTTAGCGAATTGCAGCATCTGACAATCTAAATTGTTTGCTAACCAGTTTTAATGTTGTTTTTTGCTTAGGCTGAGGCGAAACCCAGATGACTATTAGCACGTGGCTCTCACTAAATGATTACTATTAGAGACTTCTATCTACTCTAAACCCTAAGCAACTAGCACTAATAAATTAGACCCATGACTCAAGAATCGTATTCTCTATTGTTAAAGCAAGCCCAAGCGTTGATCAGTTCTGAAACTGACTTCATTGCAAATGCCGCTAACCTGTCCTCCTTTTTGTACCATAACCTTGACGATGTTAATTGGGTGGGTTTCTACCTATTTAAGCAAGATGAGCTGGTATTGGGCCCGTTTTGCGGACAACCGGCATGTACTCGTATAGCGATAGGTAAGGGCGTATGCGGAACCGCGTTTGCTGAGCAGAGAACACTAATGGTAAACGATGTTCATTCGTTTGCCGGCCATATAGCGTGTGACGCTGCTAGTGAATCTGAAGTAGTGGTGCCGTTTAATACTTCGATGTACCAAGGGGTGTTCGATATCGACAGTCCAATCATTGGTCGTTTCGGCGAGGCCGAAAAAGAATTGTTTGAAGGTGTTGCGCGGGCGTTGGAAAAGTCGCAGAGCGATAGCTAATGCCAAGTTAATGTTGTGGCGACCTTCGCTTGCGACAACTGATGGGTAATTTAACCTTGAGTTAAAACCGTCTTGTATTATGCTAAGTTGTACTATGGCAAGATTAGCACTCGTTTTACTGGATTTTTTGTATAGCTCGAGCGATGAATAAGGTAACCATTCTACTTCGAGACATACAGCTTAGTCAGCTGAACCCTGAATGCCTGAAGTTGGTGGCCAAATTTGTACGCCAACTGAAAGCTTATAAAGGTGTGTCGTTGCGCATGCAGGATGCCGATATTTTGCTGCAGATTTCGAAACAATCTCATCGCACCAAGAATACCGAGCTTAAGGCCTTGTATGCTGAGCTAAAGCAAGAAATTCTAAAATCAGTACACCGCTCTATGCTGCAGCGTTAGTGTCAGCTTAGCGGTTTGCGCGGTACGCTCGAACTAAAAAACAAGCGCTCAATATCAGCAGTAGAAGGTAGCTGATTGAGAAGCCGATATCAGCGAATACATTCAGCAATGATTTTTTGATGAGCGACAGGCCTGTTGCTCGCTGCTGTTTGATTTCAAGAAGTTGTGCAGGAATCTTATCCAAGTAATCGTCTAGCTGCCCTTGATGCACTAAGCGAGCTTCAAGCAGTGCCCAATTACCTGAAATACCGGGAATATCTAAACGTATCCGCTCTAAAACTGCGTCTGATGGCTGCTCTTTACTCAAAAAATCTAACGGAAACATAAATTCAACAATACCATTAGCACTGTCGGCTGCTCGAAATGTCGAGCTGGCCTGTGCTGAAAATGTGTGACGTTCCGTTTGGTAGAACAACTGGTAGTCGTTCCATATAACGTCGGATTTAGGCACTTTTAATTTGAAGTAGACACCGGCCAATTGCTGCGTGCTCAAGGTTAGTTGAGGAGACACTAGAAATGGATCGCCAGCGGAAATTTTAAAGTTATTCGGCTCGCCACTCAAGTCGTTCAGCTGCCAATCGCGGATATTAAGGGGCACTGAATTACTCGCTAGTGATGTGATGCCATTTTGTAGTCGGCTTGGCTGTACCATCGTTGCTGAGCCGATGATTTGATTGCTCAGAACTG
Source organism: Arenicella sp. (assembly GCA_016763815.1). GTDB lineage: Bacteria > Pseudomonadota > Gammaproteobacteria > Arenicellales > Arenicellaceae > Arenicella. The sequence continues at coordinate 6,865 of JAESTB010000615.1, read as the reverse complement.
GCAAAGATTCGAGGTTAATCGAGCAGTCTTGGCATTGGTTTATGTCTAAACGTAAACGAGTCGATTCGGTAAAGGTAATATCAGTCGGCAATTGCAGCGCAGCGGGGAAGCTCGATACTGTAAAACTAATTTTGTAGTAAGGATTAAAAAGGTCTTGTTGGCTGCTAAAGAAAACCTCTAATGGCACGCCAGTCAAATGACTACCAAGATCAATGCTTAGATACCTGGCTTTCTCTGATTGTTGCTTGGGGTTAAAAATGATGTAAGGGTCATCACCCGTTATTTGGTAGTGATCAGACGACGTTGCGGTTAGGTCATTGGTAACGGTTTGCGCAATACTAGAACCTGAGAAAAGGGCCGCGCTGAGAACGGCGGCAAGTAATACCCAGGCGCAGCTTCTTGCTGTTAGTTCCATCGAGATGCGTTTAAGGCTCATGACTTTGTGTGAAAATCGGGTTCGTTTTTCAGTATTCGATAGGCGAAAAAACCCATGACGACTAGAAAGATCGAACGCATTAACTGAATTGCTTGATGGAGAGTGAACGTATCGGTTGCGATATGCTGTCTGAAAAAATTTGGAAAATAACCCATGCCGATGAAGTCTGTCGTCAATGGCGCTGCTAGAAACAGAGTGAAAACACCGCTGTCGGTCTTTAGCAGCCATAAGACCAGCCAAACGCCAAATAAAGCCATGAAGGGTAGCACCACTTTTTTGCCGTATTGCATTGAAATAATAGGGAAAAGCACTAACCACGCTGCATAGTGAACGCTATGAACATTAAAGCCAAAGTAGATAAATAACACAACCGAGGCACTGAGCACAAAACGTTCGGCCTTTGCTCGAGCGCCAATTTCCCATTGGTAAATCGCGAGCACAGCTAAACTGATAACGATTGGATAGAACCAGTAATATCCGAGCGATAATAATGCGTTTAGACTGTTGTGAGGCTGTGTCGCTGACGGGTCTATAAACAGTTGTGTATCGCCGCCAGTGAGATTGATTAACCAATTTGGTAGCAGATAAATCGCCGCAACAATGGCCGCGCTGCAACTCAGCGTAATCACATTACGAAACCAATGATCCTTGAAGTCAATTAATGCAATCAACAAAAATGGGGCGTATAAAAGGTTTATTTCGCGACAGAGTAGGGCGACCGCAAACAAGGCACTGGCGAAAAACACACGGTCATATTTTAGTTGTAAGGCGCTGGCCATTAGGAAGAATAGGCTAATGACTTCAAAACGACCGAATATGTAGGTCGAAAATAACGTCAATGGATTAAACAACCAAATCAGTAGGGCAATTTTTCGATGTTCAGGTTTGTCGATAAACTTCCATATAAGTAATGCAGTAGCAATGTCAAAAACTAGGTATGGCAGTTTAAAGAAAAATAGGTGTCGATAAATATTGGGATCGTTTAGAAAAAAACCATAATCAACAAGGTTGGAGACACTTTGAGTTGGATCATTGAGGTGAAACAAACCGTCAGTGACATTAATAAAGAGTGTTGAAAACCAAGCGAAAATTACTTCGATATAGAAAACCACGAAGCGATGGCCGTTGTCGAATAGATAGTCATTTTCGAGAACGTAGAACACTCTGCGCGCCTCTGAAAATAAATCTACATGTGCGAAAAACGGCATTAGAGCGAATCTCAACAGTATGCCTAAGCCTAATGCGGCAATTAAAAACTGTCTGTTATTCATTGGTTCATACACAGGGCCTCCAGTTTACTAGGCTAGCTAAAAGTACGCTGAAACCAGCTTTTCGGCTTATATAGGTAATCTACTGGCTGGGCTTTGCGATTCATATAGCCGCCGTCGGCGCAGACTTTAGGTGGTTCGAGATCTGGAAAGTCCTCATTGGTAAAGTAGTGTGTTACCAATGATTTCCGCGTCATACTTTTGTCGATGATCGCGCTGCCACCATGAAAAAGCTGGGCATGCCAAATAAGCACATCGCCTTTGTCTGCGAGTAAGGTTTCCGCTTTGAGACCGTGATTTTCGATTTCAGCGCTTATGTATTTATTAAACTCAGGCATCTCTGCCGGTATTGCATGAGTCGAGCCATTTGAAAAAAGATAGGGTTTGATCTTATGACTGCCAGGAAAATAACTTAAAGGGCCGTTTTCAATAGTGGCATCCTCGAGAGCGACCCAAGATGCAATCATCTTGTTGGGCGTCGGGGACGGCATGTAAAAGGTATCGAAGTGATAATCTTGTTGCGATCCGAATTCAAAGTTCAGGCTATTACACACCATAGGGAAGCCATCTAATAACTCTCTCAATATTGGAGCGAGTCGCTGGCCGACCACAAGTTCTCGTATTTTCTGCTGTGTTAGATATAGGTCGTTCAGTTTGTAAGGCTGTTTGCGTGCCGAAAGAGGGGCGTCGGCCATGTATACCCGACGCTCGTCGTCACTTTCAACGAAGATATCAATTACGTACTCTGCATCAAGTTTAGTTCGGTCTTTCCAAAGACCATCGATTACTAAATTGATGCCATTGATCGCATCGCTTGAGTAAAAATTCTTTAGCAATAGGTAGCCGTTCTCGTGCCAAGCTTGCTGCTGTTCGGGAGTTAATGTCATTACAGTTAACGTCTAGTCTTTAAATTTTAACGAAAAGCACTCGTTTTTGAGGCTAAGGTTAGGATTATAGTATGGGTCGCCAGCGTCCAAAAAATCAGCCCAAGTTGTCAGAAAGTGATCTTGCTCTTTTAGCAAACGCTGAACTTTCTCGTCGGTATCTTCGTAGCCTCGGCTAATAGATTCGTAGTGAGTCGCTTTTGCATGTGGAGTAAAGATATTTAAATAACCTTTATCGAGAAGCTTTAAACAGAAATCGATGTCGTTATAGGCAACCGCTAAGTGTTCTTCATCTAAACCGCCGACCTCCTGATATTTTGACTTCTTTACCATCATCATGGCGCCAGTAACTGCGCTCACGTTGTAAACCATGTGTAGGCGACCATGATAGCCAATGTGATTATCAGGGAAGAACTTATGTGGATGACCCGCCGCGCCAACCATGCCTGCGACTACGCCAGCGTGTGAATCAGCCCATCAGCAAACAGTAGTTTGCCGCCGACTGCGCCAATGTTGTCTCGTTGGGCATGCTCAAGTAGGCGTTCAATCCAATCCGGAGATATAATTTCGATATCATTGTTTAATAATACGATGTATTCACCAGCCGCTTGCGAGACACCGTAATTGCAAATAGCTGAAAAGTTGAATGGCACGTTCTTCTCAACGAAACGAACTCGCTGATCCGCTTCGGCATAATGCCTCATGCGTTCGCGGGTTAGCGCCTGTTCGCTGTTGTTGCTGACCCCAATAATTTCAATATTCTGATAACTGGAGCGGCTGAGAATCGAGTTTAGACAAGAGTCGAGCAGTTCCGGCTTATCTTTAAACGGAATAATTATGCTGACCAATGGGTTGCCTTTGATTTCTCGAAATACGCGGTAGGTTCCTTTTAGTGAGCCGAATTCAACTTTGACGCCGGTTTCCTCTTTTTTGAGTTGGTCCTCAACCGCCTTTCGGCCCGCTTCCCATGCGTACGATTTTGAATCGTAGCTCACTGCGGTCGAGCCTGGAATTTTTCGCCAGTGATATAGAATCTTGGGTATGTGCACCACGTGTTCGGCGACCGCCGCCGAACGGATAATAATATCGTGGTCTTGTGAGCCATCTAAACCCTCACGAAATCCGCCAATCTCTTCGGCAATCGACTTTTTGATAACCGTAAAGTGGCAAATATAATTATTAGTTTGCAACAGGTCTGGCGAGTAATCAGGCTTGAAATAAGCTTCGAGGCGCTCACCTTGCATGTCTAACTTATCTTCATCGCTGTAAATTAGGCCCACATCGGGCATTGCGTTGATGACTTTGGCGTTTTCGTACAGCGCATCAATACTTATTTCGTCGTCGTGGTCGAGTAGCGCGATGTAGTCGCCCGTCGCCATCGCCATAGCGTCGTTAGTGGTTACTGAAATGCCTTGATTTACGTCATTTAACTGAATGCTAATGCGATCATCTTGTAAAGCTTCATGCTCAAGTATGCGCTTGAGATACGACTTTGGAGAGCAGTCATCGACCAAACACAATTGCCAGTGCGGGTAGATTTGATTTCGCACCGATTCGATCATCGGTAGTAAATACTCAGGGTCGGTGTCGTATATCGGTACCAGTATAGAAAATAGAGGCTTAATCGCCATTGTTTCTATATCGGCTTTGGCCGCTTCGATATCACTCTCGCTCAGGGTGTTTTCTGAAACCCATAATTGGTAATCTTCACGATTCTGGCCGATTAACTCACCGGTCGGAAGCGCGGGCTTTTCAATTTCCGGCGGCACCTCCGGTTCGGGTAGTTCTTCAATCAAAGGTGTGCCTGTGAGGCGGTTTACCGTTCGACGGGCAACCCGTTTTACACGCGTTGTCGGGCGCATCAATAAGTACCCATGCAGTTCGTCATTACGACGGTGTTGCGCGTGTAGACGTTCATGCAGGTGATCGATCTCGGCTCTTAGCTTGGCTTCAAGATCGTCTGAGTCTTGCTCTTGTTGCCTTAACTTGTCGACCAAATCTGCTCGATGTTCGAGTAAATCAGATATTCGAATAGTCTGATATTCGTTATCGATTCGCAATTGTTTGACACGATGAGACTGCCCAATAAGCGCGACATTCTGCGCTTTGATGGTTTGCTGTTGAACTTTTGGATTGACAGCAACGTCAGACTCGGCAGAATTCGACTGCTCAAGGGTCGACTGCTCAAGGGTCGACTTAGAGTTTGACAAGCCCAATGGTGCCGATAGGGCGCGGGTGATAGAGCTAATTCTTGGCGTTCGATATAGGTGGCTATGAATTTGCTGTTCGAGCTTAGCAAATTTTTCTAATTCATCGATTTGAAATACATTCGGCATATGTTCGACAATGAACTGGCCGGTAGTGTAGATATCGTTATCGATAGTGTAACGGCTAAGTAACGGCCTGTTCTCTTGGATAAACCAAAACAAAGCTCTGAATAATAAGAACTCGCTGTTAACAGTGCCGCTTAGCTCGCGGTCAAGACCCTTCGGCTCGTAATCAAGTCTGCGACGAGTACCAATAAGCTGATAGCGTCGTTGGCCGCCACGTTCATTCAGAATGATTTTCGAGGGCGTTATATCAAACACCTTATCTTTAATCGCGGTGTCTAAATCAGCTGAGCCTAGCCAGTCGTTGTACTCTTGAACCAAATCTTCAAAGCGGCGATGATTTTGCTCTAATATTGCTTCAAGCCAATCGCTAACTAAAATACGACCCTTGAAGAATGATCGAGGGCCAGCCACTTCAGTTAGCAAACTTGATTGCTCGCTAAGCATTGGGTACACGGCTTGCTTCTCAACACGTTGAGCTGATCGCGCGCGGATAGTATTCGCATGCCATCTGGGTTTTTGTCGCAGGTCCGGGAAGTGGCAAAAATCGGCGTTGTATACCTGCCGTACAGACGCCGAGTTGGCGCCAGCGAGAAGCACATATCTATTCGCGTACTCGACTAAGTTTTGTTTTTCATCAGCCAAACGCTTGTAAACAAGAAACTCATTAATGTTTGGGTTTTTGATTGAGCCGAGTTGATAGAAATGGTTGATAGCGTTAACACTGGCGGTTAAATAGTCTTCTGAAAATAATGCTTGATAGTGGTGGCTGTTAGAGAACCCCGCGTAAATATCAACCGCTGCAAAATTACAGTTGAGCACTCGGTCACGCAGCTGTTTACGATTTAGCTCAGTGATTTCCTGCGACCCATTGTTAGCGATATATAAATCCGAAAAATCTACGCTCTGATCGCTAACGGTGTTGGCATCAAACCACTTATTCAGTCGACCGCTGTTTACGGCGTTAACAACTAGCACGCCTTGCTGACTTAATGACGCTTGAAGCTTGTTTAACAACGCTGTTAACGACATCTGTGTGAGGTGTAGCAACTCGAGTTGTCCAATTACGATTAGGTCGTAATAATTCGGTGTAAGCTTAAGTTTTTCGAGGTCGGCCGTCAGGTGGCAAACATTGTGTTTGTTGGCGCACCTATTCGCTGATATTTTGGCTAAGCTCGGATCAATTTTTACCGATTCGATTTGACCAACGCAGTCGGCTAGATAATGTGCAACACCTCCAAAGTCTTCGGAAAGATCCAACACGGTATTTATTTGACTCAGGTCAAAGTTTTGTAAAAACCGAAACTGACCTATCGCTAACGCCGATTGCAATTCAGGGGTGGTGGCCAAACCCTCAATATCCAAGGAAAATAAGGATTTATCGCCGGCCTTAGCGAATACGTCTAATACGGCGGCTGAGAGGTCACCGGGCAAGGCCGAGTCGCGAAATGGTTCGGAGGTGTCTTGATAGATGCCGTCTTTGAGGCCTATTTCTGGATTTGACTCTAAGAGCATGAATTGCTGAGACATAACGTTGTTTTTTAATTTTTGTCGATAAGGTCGCGGCGGCATTTTGACGTAAATATTCGCTTGAACCCACAATCGAATTGCTCGCCTAATCAGTAACAGAATATATCACGGGTACGCAAGTAATAGGGCATGGCCCAAAACTTATTGGACCTTGGAGCGGTTTCAACTTTTCATCCAGGCTTCATCTTGCTTGGGTCAGAGTATGGAGATGATAATAGTAAAAAAAATACTGATTGGCGTCGCTATGACTCTAATTACACTGTCGGCCGTTTTAGCCGTGGTTTTCTGGACTCCAGATACGACGTTTGATGACATGAGGCTTAAGTACGCTAGCGAAGCGTCTCAGTTTATCGATATGCCTAATGGCGATCGAATCCATTATAGAGATCAAGGGGCGGCGGATAAGGCGGCGTTAGT
>JAESTB010000614.1 GCA_016763815.1 Arenicella sp. | reverse complement strand
CTGCGTATCGACTTATAGCGCCTTGGCCAACGGTTACCGACCACAGCAAAGTTGACTAGGTTGTTCTCCCGTAGCATTAAGGGTATTTCGCCACAGCGCCAGAAAAGGTGAAGTTTGATGCTCCACGGGCAGAGTTCTACCTGCCCGCATTCTTTATAATATTGCGAACAACCTTCTGGCCCTCTGGATGAGATGCTTCGGGAGTTGGATTTTTTGGTCCATCTCCCGCAAGAACCAATCTCATTCGCGTTTGGAGAATACTAGGCAGTTTAAGCATTCCCTGCCAAGGAGTTTTACTTCATGCGGTGTTCCATCACACTTTTCTTCATCTTCCTTTTCTCCTCTCGCTCTCGCCTAAGACCCGGACGAAGTTCTAACTTTTTTGGGTGGCACCGATCCCGGCTGTCCATTTCAATGTAAGAAGTAGATATCGGCGTCGAGGATAAATCCCCCTAGTCGTCGTCGAGGCCGTTTCTCCGCAAAGCCCGAGGAGGTAAGCCAGTAGCCTTTTTCACCGCCCTGCTGAGGGCTTTTCCATTCGAGTAGTTCAACCGAGTAGCAAGGATGTTGATTGGCAATTCGGTATCCCTCAACATTTCCACTGCAAGGTCAGCACGGGTTTCACTCAATAAGCTGCGGAAGTTGGTTCCTTCCCTTTGCAAGCCGCGTTGTACCGACCGAGTTGAACGATCAAGCTTGCTTGCGATTTCTGCGAGGCTAAACGCTCCGCCCCTAATTCCCTTCCTGATGGATTGCAGAAGCTCAAAATCGCTTTCTCCTGATCCCAGTGCAATCACTGCAGAGAAGCGAAGCTGCTCGTAAAGGTGTGCTTCGTATAACAGTGAATCGCATTCAAGGTCAGAAGTCTTAAAAAGGATCGCGGATTTTTCCTGGCCAAATGAAGAAACATCACCAAATATGCGAATGTAAGCCTCCGCCGATTTCGGCGCGGGTCGGGAGAGGTGCAAACTCCGGGGCATGAGTTTCGGACCGCTTAGGTGGCGCAAAGCTGATAGTGTGGCAGAAAAGAAGATGTCCAATAATTGAGTGCAATTTGAAGGAGACCAAAAAGTAGGACAAGTGGCGCTAATTTTAGTGTAGGATCCTACGCTTTTTTGCTCAATTGTCAGCACTCCAAAAGAAGGTACTAATTCAGCCACATCTGCCAAAGCCTGCCACGGTGTGGGTGCATGGGTCGCGACCAGTCCACCCAAACCGGCCAAGCAGAAATGGAATTGTTCTCCGGCATGCAGGCCAAGAAACTCATCTCTGGTAAAACCCTGTGCCTCGCGAAATATTTTTGGCAGCACCTGCGTAAGTTCCTGGAGAGTGATTTTCGCTGCCCATGTTTTAGGAAAGCCCATCGCCGAGCCTAAATGCTCTTCCGACAATCCTTGCGAATTGAGGTAATGCAGGAGAAAGGAAAGCAATGGCATGGCAGGCTTGCCTTGGCGGGTTATGTGGGCATTCACGGCACGTGGCGGGGTCTAACAGTATGCGAGGGGCGATGTGAGGAGAATCAACTTGATGATTCGTGGAACCCACCCTACGGTCAGAGTCCGTCACCGTTCAAGGGTAAAAAAATGAAGTTCCGAATCATCATCTCAACAGCCATCGCTACTGCGTTAACTCTAAGTGCTTGGGCCTTTCAAGGGGCTGAAGTAAAAACCGCCCAACAGGATTCCACTGTAAAAATTGGTGCTGCCGAGTTCACGCTCTCTGGAGAACTAATCCAGCCTACGGGATACCGCGAATGGATTTATGTGGGTACGCCGTTGACTCCGAACGACATGAACAATGGCCATGCAGCATTTCCGGACTTCCATCATGTGTATATTGATCCCGTATCTTGGGCACACTACAACGAGACCGGGGAATTCCGCGAAGGCACCACTATCATCAAAGAACTAGTCGACGTGGGCAGCAAGAACGCCGTGAGTGGCTCAGGGTATTTCATGGGCGATTTTATTGGTCTAGAGGCTACGATAAAAAGTAAAAAGCAGTTTCCCAATGAGCCAGGTAACTGGGCCTACTTTAGCTTTGGGCATAAGTACCCCTTGGCCAAGAAGGCCACGGCATTCCCTGCGCAGGCGTGTAACTCATGCCATGAAGCATCGGCAGCCGACGATTTTGTTTTTACTCAGTACTACCCAGTGCTGCGCGAAGGTAAGGGAAAGCAGACAAAACCAGTTGCCTGGGAGGGGCCAAAGCTCAACGAGGAGGGGGAACTATTGCGTCCGGAAGGATACCGTGACTGGGTGATGGTTGGTACACCCTTGACCCCACATGACATGAACAATGGAAATGCCACGTTCCCGGAGTTTCATACTGTTTACATCGACCGACCATCCTGGGAACAATATAAGGAGACGGGAAAGTTTCAGGAAGGGACGACTCTTGTTAAAGAGTTGATCTCTGTTGGGAGTAAGGCTGCCGTAAGTGGTTCGGGGTACTTCATGGGTGATTTTATTGGTCTTGAGGCAACGGTAAAGAGCAAAAATCTTTTCCCGGATGAACCAGGTAACTGGGCGTATTTCTCTTATGGCCACGAATACCCACTTAAGAGTGCAGCCGAGCCGTTCCTGTCACAGTCCTGTAATTCTTGCCACCAAAATGTTGCTGCCGATGATTTTGTGTTCACTCAATACTATCCGGTACTGCGCGACGCTAAGGGTAGTGAGCAAGAGGAAACGCATGATGGTGAAAATTGCGAGCACTGCCAAGAGGCTCTGCGGAGCATGAAGAAGTCAAAAAAGGCTGCGGAGCAGCCTGGAAGTGAAACTCCAATCGGTTCTGTGGGGGAAATCCCACTTGATAAGGACGAACTCTTTCAATTTCTGACAGAAGGCAAGTACAAGGATTTTGCCGCCAGCGAGTCAATCCACCCTTCTGCTGGTCCCCATTCCATCAAAGGTACATACGGAGAACCGGTGCGAGCTTTTCTCAACCAAGTGATGGTGGATTCCCTGAATGCCGGGAATGCGGATCATCCCAAGGGCGCTGCCATTGTGAAGGAGATGTTCAACCACGAGGGAACGGCGTTAGAGGGCTGGGCTGTTACGGTGAAGACACAGGAAGATAGTGATAATGGCAAAGGTTGGTTCTGGTATGAAGTTACGAGTACGACTGATGCCGACGCGCTTGTAGCCAACGGCAATGGTGTTGGTCTTTGCTATTCTTGCCATTCCATTGGTAACGATTACGTTCGCACCAACTGGCCACTCAAGTAAGCCAATTAACATCCACGTTTCTTGAACAAGGGACTAGTGATGTACGATTATGAGAAGAAGCTCAAACACCAGCACACGGGTTCCGCCACTCGACCGAAATGCGTCCCTGCTCTTTGAAACAGCAACATTTGGTTTAGGATGATTCTGGGGCCCGGACTCTCAGTTTGGGAGTCTACCTGGAGTCCTCCGCACCCGTGTCGGCTATGCGGGTGGCGAGTCCCTGAATCCTAATTACCGCGACATGGGGGGGCACACAGAGACACTGCAAGTTGATTTTGATCCGACAATCCTATCGTTTCACGAAGTCACTAATTTGTTTTGGGAGTGTCATAATCCACATGCGCCTGCACGGAAGGCTCAATACAAGACAGTATTCTTCTGGCACGACAAAGGACAGAAAAAAACTCTTGAAGCCTCCGCGGCTCGTAAGG
>JAESTB010000613.1 GCA_016763815.1 Arenicella sp. | reverse complement strand
GGTTTCGAGGGCACAGCTTGCGACGATGCCGATATTAATCATCGCCCTACTCTTCGGCTATTTTTGGTGGTATCAACGTTATATACCGGTTGAAAAGCCTATTGCTAAAAATGTGTTAAAGGAGGTCTTAAAAGGCTCAATTAGCGTTGAGCCGCATCTTTGGTTAAACGAAAATCAAAAAAGAAGCGGTATCGTTAGGTTTCATATTAATTCTAGTGGTGGTAGACCGAATCTGAATAAGTCGATAGTGACTATCACAAGCGGTACTGATAAAATCGTTCATTCAAATATGCCTAACTTAGAAAGACTTTCTGAGCTTTCGCTTATAAAAACTTCATTTAAAGTACATCAGATCGTAACTGCAAAGTTGCTAACACTTAAGTTAGAACTGAACACAGGGCAAACTTTGGACTTCTCTTGGCCGCTTGAATCCGTGGATTCTCGAGAGGCATCTAAAGTTACTTTTCTAAACCATTAGAAACAAAGCAGATGGAAGCGTTTTGTTGGCCTAGTGAATTAACACACGTTTTACCTGTGAAAACCGTTATTTTTTGTGCATACGGCTTTAGTCTCGAAAGATTTTTAGATGAGCTTTTCATTCGCCGCAATGTCGCTCGCCCTAGTCACATGGCGAGCCGTGCAACTAAACGAAAAGCCGAGTTTTTATGTGGCGACACATTGCACAACTAGCTTTTAGTCAACTTGGTTTTTCGAATCAAAGCATAGGCATTGACGAAAATCGAGCATCTGTTTTTCCGAAGACAGCACTGAGAAGCATTACTCATAGCGCCCAAACGGCCTTAAGCGTGGTGATGTAGCGTTCAGGTTTCGAATATCTAGGTGTTGACCTTGAGCTTATTATTGATTTGGATCTAATCGCACAAATACAAGTGCTGACGGTTATTTACCAGCACGGCTAATAGTTAATCTCTCCAACTAATTTAGGCTGTTGCCACTAACTCCTCGACAGATTTGTTCTGGTAAATAACAATTTGCCCAGAATCCATCTTGATATACCTATCAGCCACATCAAAATACTGCTCGTCATGGCTAATTACCAAGACGGTTTTTCCTTTATCTCGTAAATCAGGAAGAATCGAACGATAGAATACGCGCTTAAATTCAGGGTCCTGATCCGCCGCCCACTCATCAAATACGTAGAAAGGTCGATCTTCTAAATAGGCCGACATTAAAGTGAGCCGCTTCTTCTGACCTTGCGATAGCTGTGTTGTTGAGAGCTTGCCACCTTCAACCGTAACCTTATGACTAAGTTGCAGTTGTTCAAGATATTGACTGGCTTTTGCATCTAAGTCGATATTTTCTAAGCCTAATAACTCATCGAATAAAAAGAAATCGACAAAAACAGCCGAGAACAGTTGTCTGTATTCCTCATATTGCTCGCTGGACAGTTCTATATCATCGATCGCAATAGAACCACTATCCGGCTCATACAAGCCTAACAATAATTTAGCTAAGGTCGTTTTACCAGAGCCATTGCCGCCAATCAGAAACACCAACTCACCCGGATTAAAATCCAGATTGATGGGCCCTAACTGAAAATGGCTGCCCTCCAGCTCGCGATAGTATTTATGGGTTACGTTTTTTAGTTTGATGCTCTGCTTGAACTGTATGGGCCGCTTGTCTTCTTGACCTGGCCCGGGGGGGTATTCGTTTTCGGCGTCAGGGTTTAGTCGTAAGCCTAATGATTGAAGCTTCTCCAAGGCGACTGAGGTCTTTGCAAGCTCTGGTATCGCACTCATAATGACCTCAAGCGGCCCTTGTAGAAAGAGTAAAATCAAAACATAACCGACTAGTGCCGATTGTTCGATTTCGATCCACTTTGGCATAATAAGTACCAATGTGCCAATAACTGAAAAGAACAGTAAAATGCCAAAACTGCCCGCAAACGAATAGTACTTACGCCCACCGACCATACTGTCCGCATAGGACTTAATTGTTTGTTCAAAACGACCAGTGAAAAAGGCCTCGCGCCTAGGCTTGTGCATCTTTAACTCTTTAGTTCCTTCACATACCGCTCTGAACCCTTTATAGAGTTCGTCATTTTTCTCACGAGCATCTTTAAAAAAGACCAAGGCTCGAGTTTGTGGCCAGCGATACGCCTGAGTACCAATACCCATGACGATTACAGCGACCAAAAATAAGATCCAAGACAACCAGAGTAGGTATAAAAGACAGCCTAACAACATGGCTGAATTCATTATCAAAAACGGCAGACGCATTATGCCGTTTGAAATACTACTAATATCAGCGGATAAACTGGCTAGCAGCTTATGCGGGCCATAGGCTTCAAGGTTAATTAAAGGCGCCGATATTATTTCTCGACTTAGTTGCAATCGTAAATTTGCAATGCTGTCTTGACTTAATCTCGTGAGTAAGACAGTTGAGGTTACTCTGGAAACAACGACTAAGCCAATGAGCAAGAAGTAGACCATAATCGTCTGAGCACTGACTATCTCGGGGTTATGTAGGGCTTGGTTAGTCATCGCTAACACAGCAACCATACTCAAACCCGCCGAACCGCCCGCGAGCAGAGCTAATACAAAAGTGCGACGTGCGGTAGCGATTATAAAATTTAGTAGACTCATTTTAACCTTCACCCATCATCATCGCCGCCGGTTTACTTGCCATCGGCAGTTCATGCTCATAATACGCTAATTGATTTCGGTATTTGTTCGATAAGGCGCATACCTCATGAACGCTCGCTTTAGGTTGTTCAAGCATGGCGCACAGTAATATATTAAAACTATCGGCTAGCCACTTTATAGTTGATTGATTGAAAAGATCTGAATTGTAATCCCACACTAAAAACAATCCTCCACGGCGCAGTGATACCTGCACACGCAAATCGTACTTTGCCAATGGAATTTTATGCTCTAAGTATTTGCATGCCAAATTGTGAAGCCCCGTCACGGTATTCTCGACCTTATTGTTTTGCAAAACCAATACAACCTGAAACAGATTACTGTGCACATCATCACTATCTGCTTGCAACGCTTCGACGAGTGTTTCAAATGGTACGTTTTGGTGAGCATAGGCACTTAAAAGATAAGTCCTGCTTTGTTGCAGCATTGTCTCAAAACTAGATCTCTCAGAGACATCGCTGCGCAACACTAATAAATTGGCTAGCAAGCCAATCTGCTGGCCAATACTTGCTTGCTCACGATTAGCAACCGGTGTCCCCATAACAATGTCATCTTCACCGCTATATCTGGCCAGCAACACTGATAAAATGGTGTGTAACCCCATGAACAATGTGGCGTTCTGCGACTGGCAATACTCAGTCAAACGGTTACTGGTGTCGACGCTAAGCTGACTAATCCATTCTCCACCCGAAAACGTCTTATGGTTTGGACGTGGATTATCCATTGGTAGGTAATCGGCCGGAGGTAAATTGGATAAAGCCTTACGCCAGAACTCTAACTTTTGCTCAAAGTCCTCACTTTGCAACCATTCGCTCTGCCAATAAGCATAGTCGGGATACTGTATCGATAGCGGTTCTAATGGGCTAGCTTGCGATAAGGCATAGGCGTTATAAAGAGCACCAAACTCAGCGATCAATATTGGCACCGAAGCACCGTCGGACGCTATGTGGTGCATGATTACTTGCAACACATGCCGATCTTCACTGAGCTTTACCAATAACACTCGCAGCATATAGTCTTTACTGAGATCAAAGTAACTAGCGCGGCTTTTTGCCAGTGCTTGAGCTAGCGTGCCATTGTGTTCATCATCATTTGTTGGCGACAAATCTAGGAAGTCCACTGAAAACTGATCAACGTTTTGAATCGTAACGTGTACTGATTTTCCGGAGCTTCCGTTAAAGCACGACCTTAAACTTTCATGCCGATGCACAATATCGACAAAAGCTTTTCTAAGAGCATCAACATCTAGCGTTCCATCCAATTGCAGATCTCGAGTAATAATATAAGCCTTGGTACCATGCTGGCTTTGATCGACTAACCACAACCGTTTTTGCGCACACGACAGCGGCGTGGCTTTCGACAAAGTTCTATCGGTAGGCGTAATCGGCAGTTTCCAAGGATCGATCCCCTTCTCTTGCAAGGCTTCTCGAAAAGCACGTTTCTTAGCATCTGGCAGTTTTGCCAATCTACTGGCTATTGTATGTAGTTGATTTTGTTCGTTATTCATTAATTTATCTGCGCCTTACTGTTTTTTTGATGTTATAAGCTCTTAGAGTCATCGTTTTGTCTCTAATCCTCCAAGTCATCCATCAAGTCGCTCATCCAATTTAGATCACCATCGCTGATTTTTTCTTGATAGCTCTCAACCACCGTTGCTAGTAATGCAACAGTCTGATTGGACAACATTTGCGCTATCGATAAGTCCACATTTAAATCAGTTGATAGGCGCATTTTCAAACGTATAGCCAACAATGAATGCCCACCAAGAGCGAAAAAATTGTCGTGTAAGCCTACTTGTTCAACATTCAATAACTCTTGCCATATTTCACAAAGCTGAGCTTGAAGTTCCGTTTCAGGAGGCTCGTAGTCTGACCGTTGACCGGCCAAATCTGGTGCGGGTAAGGCTTTGCGGTCAACCTTGCCATTGGGAGTTAGAGGCAAAGAATCGATCGTGACAAACATCGAGGGCACCATGTACGCTGGTAAATAGACGCTTATCTGTTTAAGCAGTTCGTTACTAAACTGTGTTTCTTGTTCCTCACTCATAGACTGTTTAGTCACTAAGTAGGCGACTAGAATTGGCTGCCCGGTTATCACAACAGGCTGCACGGCTACATCGATAAGATCTGCGTGTTGAAGTAAGGCCTGCTCTACTTCACCTAATTCAATGCGGTAACCTCGAATTTTCACTTGATTATCTAACCGACCGAGGCATTCAAGCACCCCGTTTTCACGATAACGAACTAAATCTCCAGTCTGGTATAGTCGCCCGAACTCGCAGTTTACAAAGCGTTCGGCCGTTAGATCATCTTGACCCAGATAGCCTTGCGCCACACCGGCTCCGCCAATATACAGTTCGCCGGTAACGCCGATCGGCACCGTTTTCAACTCGCTATCCAAGACAAATAGTTGAGTATTCGCGATGGGGTGCCCGATCGGTACAGTATTGCTTATTTCATCTACATGCTCACTTAACTCATAAGCCGAAGACCAAACCGTTGTTTCCGTTGGACCGTACATATTCCATACTGTCATTGGCAATTCTAGTAATTCATTTGCTAAGTCAACTGGAAAAGCTTCACCACCACACAACGCAGTGAACGAGCACGAGCTATCATCATGCTGCCAGCCCGATGCCAGCAATAGTTTCCAAGACACAGGTGTGGCCTGCATCATTGTGATACCACTTTCAATGACTTGCCTCAGGCGTGGTCCATCCATGCTTAAGCCTTCGTCGCCGATAACCACTTGCGCACCACAAACCAATGGTAGAAATAGTTCTAACGCGGCAATATCAAACGATAAAGAAGTAATCGCTAACAAACGGTCGGGTTTTGTTGGTGACAATAAGTCAACCATCCCAAAAACAAAATTACTTAAATTACCGCGAGTAATTTGTACACCTTTAGGTTTGCCGGTTGAGCCAGAGGTGTAAATTACATAGGCTAAATCATCGGCTAAGGCAGAATGTGTTGGGGTTGATTTGTTGGCGCTAGCTAACTCAATGTTGTCGACATTCATCACTGGACACGAGATATCGCTTGGTAATAACGCACCATCATTTACCCCTTGATCACACAGGAGCAAACCCAAATTCGCATCTTCTATCATGTAATGAATTCGGTCTTGCGGGTAGTTCGGATCTAACGGCACATACGCTGCGCCCGCTTTCAACACGGCCAATATACTCACTAATAGTGAGCTTGAACGCTGTTGTGCGATACCGACTAGTTGGTTTTTACCAATACCTTGCGCTTGAATCGTATGAGCTAGTTGATTTGATTGCTCTTCAAGCTCGGCATAGGTGAGTGTTTCTGATTCAATATCGGCAAAGCTGACAGCAGTGGCATTGCGGTTGAGTGTCGCTTGTTGGCTGATTAATGCTTCAATCGAGGCATTAGGAACCGTTCTCTCTGTGGCGTTCCAATCCTCAATAAGCTGTTGTTTTTGCTGCTCGGGCAATACAAGCAGCTCACCAATTTTTATAGCAGCACCGTGGCTATTAGTCATGGCCTGCAGAATTGCTTGATAACCATCGGCAAGGCGTTGAAGGTCGGTGAACTTAATACCATTGCTAGAGAAACGAAGTTCTAACTGATCCGAACCTGGCACGATGACCAAGGTAATTGGATAGTTGGTAGTTTCATGATTGCTAACGGTGCTTAGACGAAGTTTACCTTCATCATCTTGAAGCTGTTTTAAAGCTTGGTCATCGACCATATAGTTTTCGAATATCAATAACGACTCAAACAACGGCTGGCTATTATCGACATTACTCCAACTCTGGATTTGCGATAAGGATACGTATTCAAACTCACGAACAGACGCTTGGTTCAGCTGTAGCCCCTTTAGATAGTCGGTGAGGTTTTGATCAAAATTTAATGACACTCGAACCGGCAAAGTATTAATGAACAAACCCAGCATTTCTTGAATCGCGGCAAGGTCCATTGAACGCCCTGCCGACGTCATGCCAAAAACAAGATCATGCTGATTGTTGTCATCTGAGCTAACGTATTGAGATAACAATAAGCCCCAAGCAGCCTGCATCACTGTATTCGTCGTAACGTGCGCCTGCTTACTCAAACCGGTGATTTTCTGACTCAACACCGAGCTCAGTTGAATGTTATGCGACGCTTGAATAGTGCAATCTCTTTTAAGCGATATTAACGGAGAGTCATTTAGATCGCTTAAATAGTCTGTCCAAAAGTGTTGCGCTTTGCTTGAATCTTGTTTCTGCAGCCATTCAATATATTGACTAAACGGTGCTGGCTTTTGGTTTAACAATGGATGCGTATTAATATCAACACCTTTGCTCAAGGCCTGATAGCTTGCCATTACCTCTTGCAATAAACGCGTTGAACTCCAGCCGTCAAGCAATAGGTGGTGGCGACTCCATAACACTTGCCATTGTAAATCGCCAAGTTCAAACAAAGCAACGCGAATCAATGGTGCTTTTTGTAAATCAAATCCTTGTTGGCGATCTTGAACTAAATAGTTATTAATGGCCTCGGCTTTTTCAATCGCTGAAAAACTTCTCAAATCTTGCTGATCAACAGGTATTACGCTGTCTTTATGTACAATTTGAACTGGCTCGTTGGCGCCTTCAACCCAAAAACTACTTCGAAGGATGCTATGGCGATCTAGAGTTAGCTGCCATGCTTTAGCAAACGTGGTCGCATCGAACGGCCCTTCAACTTTAACTAATAACTGATTAAAGTAAGCCGAAGCATCATCTGAATCCTTGTTCAATAAGGTATGAAATAACATTCCCTCTTGCAGTGATGTCAAACCGTAAATGTTCTCAACTTGATCAACCCCCACTTTGCATGTCAATGTGTCCAGCTGGTTTTGTGACACATTTGCAAGCGGAAAATCCGACGGTGTAAAGCCTAGGGCAGCGCCGCCGCAATGATCAACAACCTGCTCTAAGGCGGCTAGGTAATCATTTGACAATTGATTGATGTCAAAATTTAATTCTTTTAAATTCAATAACTTAGATGCACTTTGAAAACTAATTCTCAACTCACTATTTACCACAATCGCATTAATAGATAGGCCGTGAGTAACACGATTATCAGGGTGGCGTTCAATGATTTTGCCCGCATCGGGTATGGCTTCAAAGGCCTGTGATAGTGCTTCTTGAGTATCGTCGATTTGACCAAGATAGTTAAACGATATGGTCGGCTTGGCCAATGGCGTTAGGTCGCCTAAGCGAGTAAGTACACCGTATGCCAAGCCATTGGATGGTATGGCTCGCAGTTGTTCTTTGGTGGATCGAATTAAATCACCTAACTCACAAGTTTCTGACGCATCAGCCTGCAATAAAATTGGAAAGCGAGACGTAAACCAACCGACTGTTCGAGAGACATCAACGCCTTCAAGTGAGCCGGCTAGCTCTTCACGACCGTGTCCTTCTAATTCAAGGTAGAGAGCTTGGTCGCCTAATTGTTTGGCCACAGCAAGCGATAAGGCGCTAAGGAGTAGATCGTTAATGCGCGTTTTATAAGCTTTCGGCGCAGCTTGGATAAGAGCTTGAGTGTGCGCCAGGTCTAGATTAACGCTAATGGTGCTTACCTCAGCCAAACTCGCCTGTGAATTACTCGGCATTATCAACGGGTGATCATTGTTAAGCTGTTTAGACATCTCGCCCCAGTACTGGCGTGACTCAAGTTGCCAGATTGAGTCCGTTTGCTCTGACGCCCCTTTCACGGCTTTAGACCAAGACTGAAAAGATAAGGTTTTCGACACGAAATCAGGCCGTTGCGTGGCCGATTGTTCATCGACATTAAGGCCTTGAATAGTCAATGCATGTTGATAAGAAATTAGTAAATCCTCACTTAAAACACGCCATGAAATACCATCAACCAGTAAGTGGTGAGCCACCAATAAAATACGATCTGGTCGGCTTTCATCTCCTAAGAAATGCACCAATTTAAATAATTGACCTATTCCATTCTCAGCTTCAAAACTAAGTCGACCTTGCCAATCATTGGCGCCCTCCGTAAAGGAGCGAGTTTTATCATTGTCGGTGCAATAGTATTGCTTGCCCTTATCGATATCCCAATCCAAAACTCGTTGACGCGGAATGAAGTCATCAAGCAGAAATTCACAACGCAACTGGTCATGATGGCGAACCAAGTTCGATACCGCTAATGCCAGTGCTTGCGCATTGATGACTTCTTTTGCTTGCAAGCTCACCGATTGATTCCAGTGGTGTGCTTTTGAGTGTTCTGAGTTCAAGAACCAACGTTGAATCGGACTAATGATCACCTCACCGGTGACGACAACATCATTTAGCGCCACTGAGGTATCATCCGTGCCCTCTAATGGTGTCGCAATAGAGGCCAAACCGGCGATAGTCTGATGCTCAAATACTTGCTTGGGCATTAATTTGTAACCGGCACGTTTAGCACGTGCGATTACCTGTAAACTTAAAATTGAATCGCCGCCTAGTTGAAAGAAGTTGTCGTCAATGCCAAAATTATCTTGTTAGAGTAAGGTACTCCAGATTTCCATTAATGATCTTTCAATCTCATTAGTTGGCTCGCGAACAGATTTGTTTTGCTCACCCGAAACCTTTTCAGTTAATAGTGCTTCCAACGCGTTGGTATCCACCTTACCGTTAATGGTAAACGGTAACTCGTTTAGCAAATGAAGCTGCTGTGGAATCATGTACTCAGGTAAGTTTTCAGCCAAGCGATCGAGTAACTCTTGCGTCACTAATTCTTTATTGATGCCGTCACTGTCGGTCTCTAACACCACATAAGCGACAAGACGCTGCGACATTTCAGAAAGGTGAAATCGAACAACCGCATCAGAGACTTTCGACTGCTGTTTTAAGCAATATTCAATGTCGGCTAGTTCTACTCTATACCCACGTATCTTGATCTGATCGTCAGTGCGACCAAGAAACTCGATATTCCCATTGGCAAGTAAACGCGCTCTATCGCCGGTTCTATAACAGCGGTTCCCCCACGAATCCAAGGCAAATTTTTCCTCGGTCATGTCTGCTTGACCGTAGTAACCACGACTTACGCCGGCTCCACCGATAATCAGTTCGCCGGGTGCTTCCATCGGGCACGGATGATTGTATTGATCAACAACCATTGCGGTGTAATTAGGTAACGGTGTGCCCACTGGAAGTGAACCAGTATTTGTGGCAGATAAACCTCGTTGGTCAGGCGAATACTTAAAGGTTAAAGCGCCTACGGTTGTCTCAGTAGGCCCGTAGTGGTTAACTATTTGGCAGGTCGGCGACAAGAGTTGTACTTGCGCAGCTAAATCAGTAGTACAGCGCTCACCACCCAAAATTAAGGTGTGTTTAGGTATTAAGTTAACTGGGTCATGCGCAGCCGAAATCAGCCCTTTTAGGTAGCTTGGTGTTATTTTTAATACCTCAACTCCATGCTTACTTAGGTAGTTGGCTAGCTCATCGGCATCGCGCAGGCAGTCTTCACTAACTAGGTTGAGTGTTCCTCCGGAACACAATGCACCAAAAATAGCGGTATTGCCTAAGTCAGTGGCGACTGAAGAGACCGAGGCAAAATGTAAGCCCTCAACACCGAGCGTAGAGATTAAACCCTTTGTATAAGCCCGAACTTGAGCATGCTCGACGACGACTCCTTTAGGAGCACCCGTTGACCCTGAGGTGTAAATTAAATAAGCACTTTGTTTAGTGTCTATATCTAAAACTGGATTATTAGTATTAAACTTCGATGAATCTTCACTCAACAGAACCGAAACACCCAGACCTGACAGACTGTCATACGATTGAGCATCACTGATAATGCAAAACAGTTCAGCATCATTTGCAATTACCTTAAGACGCCCTAGCGGCCAGCTTTTATCTAAAGGAACGTAGGCGCAGCCGGCTTTCAACACCCCTAGAAGGTTAACAATGTAATCAACAGAACGATCTAGAAAAATACCAACATGCTGCTCTGGTGTTACTCCATCCCGTAATAATCGGTTTGCCAACTGATTGGCTTTTTTGTTCAGTAGCTCGTAACTGAGTTTTTCATCACCTGAAACTACCGCAAGGTCCTTAGGGTGCGAAATGGCTCGTAGTTCCACGACTTCATGAATTGCGTTGGTTTGGGCGGCCTCTTGCTCAATCCCTTTAAGCTGAACCTCATGTTGTTGTTCATAATTCAATAAGCTTAATGATGCTAACGGCTGTTTTACGTTGTCTACTATTTGGCTTATTAGGTACTCATATTGCTTAAGTAAACCGGCAATGCGCTCTTCTGTGTAGAGCGCGGTATTGTATTCGAGGGCGCAAAAGATACCGGGTTCCTCTGAAAGCACCATTTCTTGAGCGACCCTTAGTGTTAGGTCAAATCGGGAATACTGGCTTTCCATGTCATAAGCGGCAACCTCTATATCGCTTAAACTAATGGAAACGCTGTCCAAAGCATTGTTAACGACGAATAAAACCTGAAACAATGGAGAGATGTTTTTAACTCGGTCAACTCCCGCAACATCGACCACTTTATCAAACGGCAATTCTTGATTGGTATACGCATCGGTCGAGGTTTGCTTTACTTCCTGCAAAAATTCTTTGAACGTTGTAGCGCCTCCCAGCTTATTGCGCATGACCAGTGTGTTGACGAATACACCCAATAAATGTTCCGTTTCAATTCGTGAGCGATTAACGATTGAAGTGCCGACCAAAATGTCATTCTGACCAGTTTGACGACTTAGTAACACATTAAAAGCCGCCAACATAATCATATAAAACGTGACACCTTCTGAGCGGGTCAAGCTCTCGACTTGCTCTGACAACTTAGGTGGCAGCCGAACAAATTGGCTACTGCCCTCGTAGGTCATATTTTCAGGGCGCTTATGGCAAGTCGGCACAATCGTCTGTGATGGCGCATCGGCCAATTGTTCTTTCCAATATTGTACTTCACTCTCTGCGGCATCAGACTCTAACCATTGCGAATGCCAATAAGCGTAATCAGCGTATTGCAGCCTGATTTTGTTATCCAATGTATCGGCATGACTTCTATCGCCGACTCCATTTGCTTGATAAAATGCATACCCTTGTTGTAGCTCATCTACAAACAGGCCAACAGAGAAAGCGTCGAAAGAAACGTGGTGAAACGATAGAATCACCACGTGTTCTAGCTCGGGTATGCTACCGCTGCGCTTTACCAGAGTAATTCGCATCATGTGCGATGCGTTTTTCAGGTCAAAAGGAGTCTCGGCTTCTTGCTTGATAATGGCATGCAATTTCACTTCGTCACGGTCTTCAGATTTAGCTGAATCTAAAAAGATAAATTCGAGAGGTTCAAAATCACGCACCGTTTGGCGCCCTTCTCCATTAACGTTGTGCACATTAGTTCGCAACACTTGATGGCGTTGAATAATGTCATTTACCGACTGATTTAGCAGTCTGTAATCTAGATGTCCAGAGATCGATAGTGCGAAGGATATGTTGTAAAGCCCCTTGCCTGCCTCCATTTCATCAATAAACCAGAGTCGTTGCTGTGAATAGGACAGCTTGCGAAACTCGGGTGCTTCAAACTCAGGCACAATCGGCAACTGCCAAGCGTCAATCCCCTCTTGCTTTAACTTGGAACGGAACATCAGCTTTTTATCGGCCGATAGCTTTGAAAGTCTTTGTGATAAAGCTTCTGATTGTGTTCTTTTAATATTTTGCATAATAATGTTCAGATCGCCAGATCGTCGGAAAGTTCTAGTTCGGCTAAAAGGTTGTCCATACGAGCAAAGGATTCTTCACTCATTTGAGGTTGTTGCTGATCTACTGCACTTGCTAATTCGCCTAAGGTGTTTAAGCCAAACAGAGATTTGAGCGGAAGATCAATTTTGAATGTTTGCTTAATTCTTGATAACAACTGCGTTGCAAGCAATGAGTGACCACCTAGTAAGAAGAAATTATCGTTGATACCGATGCGATCAATCTTGAGTAAGTCCTTGCAGATGTCACACAATTCAATTTCAGTGTCTGAACTTGGTGCTACATACAAGGCTTGTTGATCTAAGAATTCGGGGGCTGGCAAGGCGCTACGATCTATTTTTCCATTCGGTGTTAGCGGCAAGCAATCAAGCTTAAGGATAACCGCTGGTTGCATATACGATGGTAGGGTTCGGGCTGTGTGGTCTTTGAGTGTCGTGAACCATGAATCCTCACCGCTACCGTCTAGCACTACGTAGGCTGCGAGCAAGCCCTCGCCGGTAGTGTTGGTAACCCGAACCGCGGCATCACTACCAAGGAGTGACGACGTAAGCATTGTTCAATTTCGCCTAATTCAATTCGATAACCTCTCACCTTTACTTGGTCATCAATACGTCCTAAGCATTCAAATTGACCGTCATCTCTTAAGCGCGCTAAATCGCCGGTTCGGTAAAGGCGGCCATGGTCACTCTTAATGAAGCGTTGCTTGGTAAGTTCAGCTTGTCCTAAATAACCGC
>JAESTB010000612.1 GCA_016763815.1 Arenicella sp. | reverse complement strand
CTTCTACAACAATTTTTTTAGCACCTATTTCAGCATTGATACGGAAGGATTTCGAGTCAGATGGCCCTGGAGGGCCACGCCTCTTTTGCAATTTTGTAGGAGCGCAAACGTGCGTACCTTGCTGAAGTTCTGTGGTCTCTTCATTTAAACGAAAGCGCTCGAATAAATTTCTAAAGGTCTGCAACTCACCTTCAGGGAGATCGACATCAGAATCGAAAACCAAACCTGACAATGGGTTACCCCAACCTCCCCCGGACTCTTCGAAATAAACTCGAAAACTGTCTTCTTTACTTGAATCTTTATTTAGCTTTACGCTAGGCCGCTCACTCATAATTATTCCTCTAGTGATCTACGTAACTCCTACAGCCTTCCAGGCTTTTATTACTGCTTTGACTTCGTTACTGCCTGAACCATAAAGCTTGGTCGCTGCGAACTCGGTGGCAATAGCACAATCTTGAAAGTTGCTGGTAGAAGTGAGGTGTGCAAGTGAATTATACCAAATTCGTCCCGCTTTCTCCCATGCGTTTCCTCCAATGGCTACCGCCACGAGATAAAAGACCTGATTGGGTATCCCGGAATTAATATGCACACCACCGTTGTCCTGTGATCCTTTATATTGATTTTTCACGTCTGCCGGTTGAGGATCTGAACCGAGGAATGGATCCTTGGAGTACGCAGTTCCCGGTGCTTTTAAACTGCGTAATGCTGTCCTAGTCGCCGTTTTGAATATTAGGTCATCGCCTATCAGCCAATCAGCTTTACTCGCGGTTTGCTTCTTACGCCATTGTTTCACCAAGCTCCCAAAGACATCAGCGTAGGATTCGTTTAAGGCTCCGGATTCATCTTTATACTGAAGATTTGCAGTGTATTCTACCACCCCATGGGTCAACTCATGAGCTATAACATCCAGTGACGAAGTAAATCGCTTGAAGACTTTACCGTCGCCGTCACCATAGGCCATCTGGTTATTCCACCAAAACGCGTTATTGTAAGGAGAAGATTGGTCCTCTCGATATCGCACAGATGACTTCAGAGCCAATCCGTGATCATCGATAGAATTACGACCGAAGAACTTTTTATAGAAATCATGAACATACCCTGAAAAGCGATAGGCTTCGTCTACTTCTTTGTCACCAGTATTTTTATCACCTTCGCGGCGAACCACCTTCCCATCGAGGTTAGGCCGAAGTTTTGCGTCATGGATAATGCGATTTTTTTTCTTTGATGCACCAAGCGGTCCAAGCATGGCTCTATGCGCTTCCATAGCTGGGCGCACGAAAGCTAAAGTGGCTCTGGCAGCTCGCGCTTTTTCAGCTGCCGCTTTATTTTCTATTGCAGCATCGCTGATCTTTTTATCTGAGCACTTGATCATCTCATCCACCATATGAGGAGGAATTATCTGGCAACAGCAGCCGCTGTGTTTGTGCGCTTTGACTAACTTTGAAATTTTCATAATAGCTTCTACATTTAAACCTCTAAATTAACTAAACGTGAGCAAGAGAATGATGCTTCTTTTTACTCACCTTACACTGACCGTCACTGGCGGCCAACGATGTGAATCCGTAAACAAACCATGAACAACGCTATTATGTTTAACCGGCTTTTAGTAAAATCTCTAGCTAAAATAGGAAAGCGACTTGATGATAAATCTTACTCCCCTTTTTCCTTTAAAAACTTACGACGCGCCGTCCAAAACATTAAAGCATTTAGTTAATAGTGAGATAATCAGGGAAATTCTCTCACTTTGTTATTTTGCAAGTGCCAAACAATCAGAATGAACTTGGCATTACAGGAAATATATTGGACTAAAGTCCATTTATTATTGTGAATCACTTGTTAAACTTTGAAATATTCCACCAATATCACCCTAGTGGGTGAGACATTCAAAACGAAAAAACACAATATTCATACCTCAACAACATATCTTTCGCCTTCTAAACAATACGGCTTATCCAACCGGAACTTAAGTCTGAGAAGTTTGACATGGCTCAAACATGATGAGGTATATGACACGACACATTGTATAATCGGGGTCCGATTTTAACGCACAAGCTCACGCCGATTAAGGACACGTTGCCGTGATAATACGAATATCAAAGGTATAGAAAATCAGCTTCCTCTTGCCCCCCCTAAGACTTAAAATATCTTCTAGCTGTCATTTATTGTTCATATAACTCATCTATTCTGGCCTTCATTATTTTGAACCTTTAATTATTAGTCGATGTTGGTCGACAATGGCCTTGGTAGGAAACTATGTCTAACAAAGTAATACTGATAGTACTTGATGGCCTTGCATATGAAACGGCAGAGCAATGCATGGGGTTTCTTCAGGGCTTAAAAGCGCAGGGGGCAACTACACTTTATAAGCTACAGTGCGAGTTGCCATCTAAATCTCGCCCACTGTATGAGACCATTCTCACGGGTGTTCCCCCAGTCTTGAGTGGCATCGTACACAACGAAGTGATACGTAATTCCAATCAACAGAGTGTCTTTAGTTTAGCTCGTCAGGCAGGGCTAATCACTGCAGCTGCTGCGTTCCATTGGTTTAGTGAGTTGTATAATCGAAGTCCTTATGACCCTGTTCGGGATCGCTATACAGAGGACCCTAGGCAGCTGATTCAACATGGTTGTTTCTATCATGAAGATCACTATCCGGATAGTTATCTTTACCTCGATGCAGAGTCTTTAAGGCGTCGCCACAACCCTGATTTTTTGTTGATCCATCCGATGAACATAGATAATGCAGGACATAAAGCGGGAGTTGATAGCGCTCATTACCGCAATACTGTACGGAATTCGGATGGGGAGTTGTCCAAATATTTACCTACGTGGATTGATGAAGGCTATCAAGTTCTGATCACCGCCGATCACGGAATGAATGCGGATAAGAGTCACGGTGGTACCCTCCCTGAAGAGCGTGACATCCCGTTGTTTGTGATCGGTGAGCGCTTCTCCCATCAGCCCGACTGCGCGCCAATGCAAACTGAAATCTGCGGTTCAATCTGTGAACTACTCGGCATTCGTGGCCACGATAAGCCAGTGTCCAACAGGCTATTGATTGAAACGTTATTGATTGAAAGAGAGTACATGGAAGCCGTTGGCTAATCAGGCATTTTCCACCTCAAATTGACTTGGAGAGTCAAAATTCAGGGTCAGGCTTGAATCGCACTATAAAGAATATTAGGGTCAAGCCATATCTCTTGCCTTCTTAACAGGCTTATTCAACCATAATTTAAGTCTCCGACACTTATCATTGCTCAAACCAACTTAATTCCCGTTATCGGCTTTGTCTATCTAGGCTACGATAGCCAATCGCCTCAGCTATGTGAGATTGCTCAATACTCGGCTTGCCTGACATATCTGCAATCGTACGTGCCAGCCGAAGAATTCGATGATAAGCCCTGGCGGATAAGTGCAGTCGCTCGCATGCCATATCTAAAAATTGATGTATTCCATCACTTAATTGGCAATGCTCTTCAAGCGTTACGCCTGCGAGATTGCTATTGAGATCAGCT
>JAESTB010000611.1 GCA_016763815.1 Arenicella sp. | reverse complement strand
CACTTAACCCAAGTGTCGCGATGGTACGTAATTCGGGGCAGTCGGTAGGTAATACAAACCCGTCAAGGCAATCGCAAGTGCGACTTACACGTAAATTTGCAAACCGCAAAGGTGCGATCGCTATTTCGTTTTCCGATCCGAATGGCGGACCTACGTTGGAAGATGCGATCACCGGTGACGCGCTCGGCGATCGGGAGAGTGATTTGCCTCGTATAGATATCGGCGCTGCATTTAGTAATTTTAACTGGCAGGTATTTCCTAGTGCCTTCTATTCGGACCAGTCTTACACCAATATTAAGGGGACAGGCAGTGATGATTCAGTTACCTCATGGGGAGCTTCGCTGGGCGTAAAGAAAGGTTTTGGCTCTGTTACATTAACAGCAGAGTATGGTGCCGGGCAGAACTGGGGAAATACCCGTATGTCGACCAGCGGTTCATCAGCGGGTGATAACGCCGGTGTATTTACTTTAGCTCGAAATGGCGCCACATCCATTGCCGATAACGATAACCAAGGAGGTTGGGTTGATCTGGGTTTTCGTTTTAAATATGGTGAAACTAAAGGCGTTATACACGTTATTGCTGGAGAGCTAAGCAGTGAGGTTGACGACCTTGGCATAGAGTACAACAGTAGTATGATTGGCATTAGTGTACCTATTGACTTACCGTGGATTGCGCGAGGCTTTCGAATCCGCCCTGAAATTTTCGTATTCGATGACGACAGAACGCCGTCCCAGCTGGACGCATCGGGTGTTAGTCAAGATAGCAAACAAACAATAGCGGGTGTACAGCTACAATATACCTTCTAGCTCGCGGTCTATTAGGCAATTGATGGGGGTAACCGTAGAAGGTTACCCCATCAAGCAATTAAGTAGAACACTCGTAGAGACCTAAGCAAAACTCGACGAACGAATAAGAATTTCTGTAACTGTTTTATTTGGGTTTAATACCTTTCATTTATCGTTGATGACTCTTCCATTTATCGTTGATGACTCTTCCATTTATCCTGATGACTCCTCCATTTATCGTTGAAAACCTTGCCAATAGCTTGCTGTTATCGGCGTTTCTCGATTTAATTCAAGGCATTCTAAGCACTTTTCATTTCGTCCCTGAGTTATGCTGAGGTCTCTCGTAATACGTATTATATAGCTGAATAGTTTGGCCAAGAGGTGCTTGAAAAAGTCTTGATGTCAATCCGCCGTCACTGCACGACACCAAGCATAATTTTTACTTCGATGCTTTTTTAGTTTGTCTATTCACATACCAGGCCAATGCACGATCAAGCCGTTTTTTTGGCGCTTGCTCTTCAACGTTGGTATTAGCTTGCGTTGATAAGTCGATTAAGCCGCTGCCGGCACGATAAAGTTCGGAATACATTTCTAATACCTTTTGTTTGATCATGCCGCGTAATGGTAAGTGGGCGATCATCCCATAAGTTGCCGCACCACCCTGATTTGCTAGTTCGGGGTTCGCTTTGACAATTGCTACCGCTGCTTTTAAGTCAGCTATGTATTCATCAACGACTTTTAAGTGTTGGGCCGTTACCATGGCATGTAGGCCGTCCGGCTTTTGGTTTTTATTAACTTTCCAACCCTTGTTATCCATTTGGTCGCCAACGGCAAAAATATTGACCTTGGTATCGCGTGATTGGTATGCAAAGAGTGGGCCTTGCGGATTTCCCATAATTTCAAGTTCTGGAATACTCCTGATACCGTGTTTTAGTCTATTAACAGCCTGAAGTGTTTCCTCGGCTAGTTTTTTATAACCATCGATCCCGAAATACTGCAGTGCTGCCCCCGCACCGGCGTAGGCACCACCTGGGCGAGTACCTAGCAACGCGGATGAGGCAAACACGCCGCCGGACCAGTTTGGCTGTACGAAAATTTGATAGCGTAAGTAATCTAGATTACGATAGGTGATGGTGCTGGCACCTTTTGCGGCGTATCCGTATTTATGAATATCGGCCGAAATGGAGGTAACACCAGGTACGCGATAATCCCATTTCGGAATGTCCTCTCCGTTCATTTCCATAAAGGGTAAAATAAAACCACCAACACAGGCATCTACATGTAATGGAATATTATGTTTTTGTGCAATTTCACCCATCGCCTCAATCGGGTCAATTGTACCGTGAGGGTACTCAGGCGCGCTGCCTAAAATCATAACCGTATTACGGTTAATCATTTTTTTAAGTTTATTAAGGTCTGGCACTAACTCGCCATCTAATGGCACTTGGCGAATTTTAACGCCAAAGTATTCACTGGCTTTATACCAGGCCACATGAGCGGTCTCTGGGATAATCATTTCAGGCTTTTTAACGCGGCGCTTATCCTTGGCCATATCGCGGTAGGTTTTAACTGCCAATAAGCAGCTTTCGGTGCCACCGGAGGTTACCACTCCACAGACTTCGTCAGTGGCATTTAAAATACTGGCGGTTGCGCTGATGATTTCGTTTTCCATTTTCTTTAGACTTTTAAACGCGGTCGGGTTTAAGCCATTTTCAGACGAATATTTGAAATAGGAATCCTTGAGCAGTTGTTGGTGCGCTTCATCAATATAATAGACAAGGCTCCATACCCTGCCATTTTTATATTCAGGATCTTGTGATTTAAATGAATCTAACTGAGCCAGTATTGTTTGCTCGTCTATTCCTGATTGCGGCATCGCCTTGTGTGTCGGGTGTGTCATATAGCCCTCAGTGACTATTCATAATTTCTATTTGAAGAAGCTTTGTCTAATATTTAGCTGTTAGCGACCTCAGCATAACTCGACGAACGGATAAAAATGTCTGTAACTATTTGTATTGGGGTTGAAACTCCTTCACTTTTCCTTGAAAAACGTGCAAATAGCTCGCTATTGTCTTCGTTTTCCGTCTCAATTGAATAAATTTCAAACTATTTTCACCCCGTCCCTGAGTTATGCTGAGATCTCTATTATTATGTTAGCTTTAATTTATGCTTTGTAATAATAGGGCGAGGCTAATGCCAAGGAAGTTTCCCATGGCAAAGCCTATGATCCCGGTGGTCATGCCGCTAAGCAATACACTCGGGTTGTTTAACGCTTTTACCATCATAGGAACAAATGGTGGTGAACAAATGGCGCTTACGGATGTCACCATAAATGTATCGCTATCAACCTTGGCGAGCTTGCATAGCAGCGCATGTAATACCAAGCTGCCGATCACGGTACCGAATAGAAAAATCGCCACCATGGCATCAAATTCAACAAGCTTTTTAAGATCGGCCATCGAGGCAACGACAATACAGAAAACTAAAATTAGGTACATGCCCATCTTGTAGGCCAAATCTAATGCCCGTACGCTCGAGAATAATGAAAAAATAATACCAAAGCAGGTTAATAATATAACCGTAATGGCTGCAGTAGACTCTATATTAAATAATGCCTTAGCTAATTCTGCGCCGCCTAAAGATAGGCCGAACACTAGTGTCGATAAGGCAATTATTTTCGCCATTTGTTTTAGGTTCGATGCTCGCAACAATGGTGAATAATTTTCATCAAGAGATTCTAGTTCTAGGTTTTGACTGGCCGAATCACTCGTTCCGCTATTGTTATTAAGCGGTGTGGGTAATAACCAACGGAAAATAGGAATGGCGACGCTCATCATAAATAATATGTATATCGCACCTAATACGGTATCGAAGCTATGAAATAATAAATAAAGATCGTTGGGTATATCTAAACCGCTTTTTATGGCCGCTAGGTTTGCTGTGCCCCCAGTATAAACGCCAACTGACATTGCGGCGAGGTGACTGCTTTGAACTGAATTGCTATCGGCATATAAAAAATAGAATGTAGAGGCAACAGCTACAACAGATGCAGTCGCAAAGACTAAGCTGAGCATTGCCTTTCCGGCCATCGCCGACCACTCCTTAATGTTTAAAGTGAACAACAGCATCGGTAACGCCAAGGAGACACAGACGTCTGCAAGCGCGGTTTGTGCGGGAGTAGAAAAATCAGCAATAAGTCCGGTATTGCCCAATATCAATCCGGCGATATAGCACAAGATGATGGCGCCTATCTTCTGAGCCCAGCGTTGCATTTCTATTAGCCACAGCAATGCCGCCGGCAGTAATAAGAATAAAAGAGCAAAAATAAACTGCATTAAAAGTAATTGTGTAGGCTGGGTTGT
>JAESTB010000610.1 GCA_016763815.1 Arenicella sp. | reverse complement strand
AGTAAGTTAAGCAACACTGACAATTTACAAATATCAATTACCGCGACTAATCTTGTAACGGCGCAATACCTTTTTGCTAATACAGATATTAAACCGAGCGTTGTTCTTGGTCATTCTGTTGGCGAGTATAGTGCGCTGCAAGTTGCGGGAAGTTTAACAACAGAAAACGCACTTAAACTTGCGTTCAAACGCGGCACTTTAATGCAGCGGGAAGCCAAACTAGAAAAAGGACAAATGTATGCGATTAAGAATGTCCTGCCTAAAGACTTAAACAAGATACTAAGTAGCATTACTGAAAAAAATTCAGTTGTTATTGCAAATGACAATAGTGAGAGTCAGCAAGTTATATCGGGTGAAAAGTCCGCTATGTCCAACGTTCTTACGTACTGTTCTGAAAATAATATTGACGCTACCAAATTACCGGTTAATGGTGCTTGGCATAGCCATCTTATGCAAGGATGTGTTGAAGAGTTCCATCAGTCTCTTATGGCGATTGAGATGCTCAAGCCAAATATTAGCTACATCAATAATTTGACCGCTCGGTCCTGCTCCAACGTAACTGAGATCCAAGAAAATCTAGTCACGCATCTTACCGCCATGGTGAGATGGCGCGAATCGATTGAAGGCTTGATCAATCAAGGCCATCGCAAGTTTATAGAAGTGGGCCCTAAGAAAATATTAAGCCGTTTGCTTGACTCAATTGCTGGCGATAATGAGGAGTTTACAATAGAGCAGGTCGAAACGATTAAAGATGTTGTTAGGCTTGGAGGTTGATATGGCGGCCATGCCTTATCGAGTTTACTTACTCTTTTCCGCTCTAATCCCGGCGTTTATTTATGCTTCGATCGCGGCTGCACTAGTGGGTTTGTTAGCACTGCGAGTAAATGAAAGTGATGTTTTAAGTGTTTCTTTGTTTTTTACCGCATTGTGCTTTACTGGGGCTTTCCGCATGACAAAGGATTTGTGGGGCATGTGGCCTTATGCCATCTATGCCAGTAAGTTTAGAGTAGATAGTAACGATAAGAAAAACATGAGTGGTAAAGCCACTTATAGAGCTTATTTAGAGCGACCTTTTAGAGTGTCTTTAAGCCTCGCGATATTCTCATCTAGCCTTATTTTCGTCGTATCTTATTACTTGGTGCCTTATGCATTTAGCCTTCATTTATCTATCTTATGGATAATAGGGTCGTTTATTTTTCCGCTTATATTGTTTTTTGTTCTACTGATAGCGGCTGATACGTTTTATCGCTCCTATGCATTTGAAGAGTCAGATTGTCAGCATTTTTCTATGCAAGAATATGTCAAAAAATTCTACATATACCCTGAAGCCTTTTGTTTTTTATTATTAAATTTTGCCATTATTAGCCCGTTAAATTCCATCCAAGAGGCATCGTTTGATGTGGCTTGGGTGACGATGCTAGTGACCATATCGATTACCACGCTTTTAATGTTGTTGAGTGCGCATTCAAACCCAATGAGTCATGTCATTGGCGGTTTGAATTCAAAACTAATGAAAATTACCGATCTTGAAGAGATTGAACTCCAGTTTAATAAAAAGGACATAAAGGACATTTATAAAGTTAAGAAATTTTCTTTATTAGCTTGGTGGCTGTTGCTGATTGCAATACAAATAGTGTTAGCCACAGTCTTTATGAAAAGCTATGAGAACTGGTTTTACCTGTTTTTATTTAGCGCACAAATCATTTGGCTTGCTAGCTATATCTACTTACGAAACAGCATGCTGATCAACGCTATAAAGCAAGTTGCTCGATATCATGGCAGAGCAGACTTACAGCAAGGCTACATGGATATAGGTCACTCAGAAGAAGTTCTAGTATGACGCGCGTACTGGTGACAGAGACAGAGCTATCGGTTGCCGATATGCTCACCGAGTTGCCGCCACAAGTGAGCAGCGGTGTCTATGGTGTGGGAGTTGACATCGCCTCAGTTGAACGAATCAAACTGGCCATAAATCGGAGTGGTGAACGGTTTTTGAATTTTGTTTATAGCAAAAATGAACAAGAGTATTGCGAGAGCGCAGAGAAAAAATTCGAGCGTTACAGTGCTTGTTGGGCGGCTAAAGAATCGGCCGTAAAAGCACTAGGTACGGGGTTTCGATATTCAATTTCATTTAAAGATATTGAACTTCAATCGGGTAAAGATGGCCGACCATTGCTGAAACTCTCTGGTAGATTTCAGCAGCTTATGCAAGAGAAGAGTGTGAACTATTCTCATGTTTCTATTAGCCACGAAGGCGAAAGTGCAGTCGCCGTTGTGATGTTGTGTCGAATTTAAATTAACGGAGTAATCATGGCAAGGTATGAAGATCTAGAAGGCAAAGTTGCCTTAATTACGGGCGGCAGCGGTGACATCGGTCAAGCGGCAATTAAAGAGTTGGCTGGGCAAGGTTGTCGAGTGTATTTCACCTATAACAGTTCGAGAGAGCAGGCAGATCAGGTTGTTTCTGAGCTCCAGAACGATGGTAAAGAAGTCTTTGCGAAGCAATGCAATATTAAAGATAAGCAGCAAGTCAAAGTGTTAATGGAGCACATAATTGAAGCTGAAGGTCGCATTGATATTCTGGTTAACAATGCGGGTATTTACAAAGATAATTTATTCCTATCAATGAAAGATGAAGAGTTTGAAGAAGTTGTTCAAACAAACTTATTTGGTACTTTTTATTGCACCAAAGCGGCGGTTGACAATATGTATCGCAATCGCTCCGGCGCGGTTATTAATATCTCTTCTATTGCGGGTGTTACCAATTCATTTGGTCAGGCTAATTACAGTTCTTCTAAAGGTGCTGTTATTGCTTTTGGTCGTACTATTGCGGCCGAACTCGCGCCTAAAAATATTCGTGTTAATACTATTGCACCAGGTTTAATCGAATCAAACATGGTTAAACGTATCCCGCGTAACATCATGAAGCAAACCTTATCAGGGATCCCTGTTAATCGTTTGGGTCGCCCAAGTGAAGTTGCAAAAGTAATTTCGTTTTTAGCATCAGAAGATTCAAGTTATATCGTTGGCCAAACTATTGTGGTCGACGGTGGCTTAATAATGCGTTAAGGAAAAAGGTATTTTATGACAACGATAAATCGTAAAAAAAGAGTCGCCAAGGACTTTGTTCTTCTTGAGGCTTTCATGCTGCAAAAGTTAGCAATGTTTCGCCTGCCATTCATGATGGTTGACAAGATAGTTAATTTTAAAAATGGTGACCGACCAAAAATAACCAGTATTAAAGTGGTAGCCGCGAACGAGCCACATTTTGCTGGCCATTTTCCTGGTTTCCCTGTGATGCCCGGTGTTTTAATTGCTGAAACATTCGGTCAAACAAGTGAATACATGAATGTGATACTTAAATTCATCGACGACTATCAAGCCGAAACAGGTGACGATTTAGAGGACTTGCATGATCTTAAAGCGGCGATTTGTAGCCCTGAAGGAGTGGAGAGAGTGCAGCGAAGTAACGAAAATTTAATGGGGTTCTTAGCGTCACAGGATCTCAAGTTTCGTGGTGTCGTTTACCCCGGTGACGTATTAGAAATCACCAGTGAAATGTTTTTGGTCGATGGTGCGGGTTTTAATCATTTTAATGTTGAAGCTCGCGTTGGTCGGAAAATCGTATGTTCCGGTCGGATGTCGAACTGGCGACAACATACTAGCGGTTTTGGCATTCTAGAAGACAAATTATCAAAAGAAGAATCTAACTAAGCAACTAATCAGGAGAAGTATCATGCAAGAAGCACTTAAAAATACTATTGATGAACGCAATATCGTAATAGACGAAGTTAAAAAAGTTTTAATTGAACGTCTAAATCTATACCAAGAGCCTCAAGATATTGACGAGGACACCCCGCTTTTTGGTAGCGGATTGAAGCTAGATAGCGTAGATGCAACTGAAGTGGTTGTGATGCTGGATATGAGCTTCGGTATAAAAGTAGAAGAAGGCACAGACCCTTCATTCATGCGCAACATCAACCAATTGGTTGATTTTATTTTAGAGCGCAAACGCGCAACCGAAGCCGCTGCTGCCGAAGCCGCTTAACCAAGAGAATACGATGAACGGATTATTAGCATTACATAAGCAACACGCAAAAGAACTAACCAGCGTTAACGGTATTGAAGTACCCAAGCAATACAACGATCTAGATAAAGAGTACACCGCACTTCGCCATAATGTCGCGTTGTCAGATTATAGCCATTACAGCAAATTAAAAATTGAGGGTGAAGAAGCGTTTGACGTGCTTGACCTAGCGGTTGCCGGTGATGTCGCTGAAATCCGTGACGAGCAGACACTCTACACGGTGCTACTAGATCTAGATGGAAGCATAATTACTGATGTTTACGTCATGAATGATGATGATAGCTATGTGGTGCTATCTGAGCATTTGGACGATGCGACTCTAATGAACTTATTTAAAGATCGTATGGGTGAGTTTGAAGACGTAGAAATGACATCGTTAACTCAGTCTCATGCAATTGTTGCAATGGAGGGCCCTTATAGCTGGGAACTTGCGCAAGAAATCTACGGCATGGATGTCATTGGTATTCCTTTCTTAGGGTTTATTGCTTTAGACGATGACACCTATATATTCCGAGCGGGTAAGCATGGCGAATTTAGCTATAAAGTTATTTTGCCGGTAGCGGACGCCGAAGCGCTATGGAAAGAAATTGAAGAAAAAGGTGTGCGATACGAATTAGTAAAAGCTGGCTTGGCGTTACATGAACTGACTCGCTTAGAAAACCCTTACTTCTCGCCAACCGGTAGCGGTAGTGTTTCTCGCGACCCTCGTGAATTGCAATTGCAGTGGATGGTACGCTACGACAAAGATGAATTCTTGGGTCGGGAGCGATTACTAGAAAAACGTGATGAAGCGCTTAGCAAAAAAATCATTGGTGTGGTGCTACAGCAGGAAGGCGAAATAGAAGCCATTTGTGTCGGAGATTCTGTTGTTTGTGGTGGTGAGGAAATTGGCAAGTTAGTCGCATGCAGGTACTCCCCCAGTTTGAAAAAAATGATTGCGCAGGCCTTGATCGATGAGGCATATGCTTATGCTGGCATTGATGCTTACGCGATTAAAACGACTGACGGCGTTGAGTTCAAGGTTAATACCACCGCTACACCATTTATCAACAATCACAGCATGCTGATTAATCCGAATGAAAACAGCTTCGTGAACCCCGATAAATTCCGCAATATGCTAGAGCAACTTGAAGCAAAACAAGCGGAAGCCTAATGATTAAGGCCAGCAGACTAGGGTGATCTGCTGGCTTTAATTGATCATTTTCATCGAGTAAAAATTTAGGTGTACCATGACCAATATACGCAAACGAGTAGTGATTACAGGAATGGGGGTTTTGTCCTCAATTGGTCGAAATGTTCCTGAATTTAAACAAGGCCTGCTAGATAAGAAAGTAGGCATTAAACCAAGCGAAATCTAT
The DNA here is from genome assembly GCA_016763815.1 of Arenicella sp. GTDB lineage: Bacteria > Pseudomonadota > Gammaproteobacteria > Arenicellales > Arenicellaceae > Arenicella. Next base: position 9,162 of record JAESTB010000610.1, on the reverse strand, counting down.
AGTGAATATTTTGCAGGTGCGTACGCATCTGAAATCAAGGGTGAGGTTGACTACCCAGGTTTAGATCCTGACTTGATCACTAAGTTAGATAAAGGGGCTTTATGGGGTTATCGTGTGGGGCGTGAAGCGCTTGAAGACGGTGGTTTACTTGACAGTGATTTGAAGAAAAAAATGGGCTTGATGGTGGGTGTTTCCGCCGCGGGAACTGAAGCTTACCTCCCCTTCATTATGAACAAGCCTGAGGAAACCAATTTAGACATGGTTAAGTACTCAGGTAGTTATGCCAGTATTTGCCCATTAGTCGCCTCGTTACTGAAACTTGGTGGCGGTTATGAGTTAGTAGCAACAGCATGCACTGCAAGTCCAAATGCCATTGGCTTAGCATTTGATGCTATTCAAAATAATAAGGGCGATGTGATGATGGCACTTGGTTCTGAGCCTCTCTATATCCCGACATTTGCAGGTTTCTACGCACTTAAAGCGATGGCTGATGGCCCTTGCACACCTTATTCTAACCAACCGGGCATGTCGATTGGTGAAGGTGCCGGTGCGGTTATTGTTGAGGAGTATGAGCATGCTAAAGCCCGTGGTGCAAAAATTTACGGTGAATTACTCGGTTATGCTACTAGCAGCGATGCCTATCATGAAACTGCACCAGACCCTAAAGCGGTTGGCTCATCTTGGGCTATGCGTACCGCTATTGAAAACGCCGGTCTCAAACCTGAAGATATTGATTACGTAAATGCACACGGCACCGGTACGGATGCAAATGATCGTTCTGAAACCTTAGCGATTAAAAAGTTATTTGGAGAAGGTACTACGCCACCTATTAGTTCAACTAAATCTTATTTCGGGCATAACATCGGCTCGGCCGGTATTTTGGAATTAATAGCCTGTTTAGTGACACTGCCCGAAAAGAAAATACTGCCGACATTAAATTTTGGCGTAGCACGTACCTATGCCGATATAGACTATGTGCCGAATGATTTTCGTGAGAAAGATGTAAATGTTTTTCTAAAAAATAATTATGCCTTTGGTGGTAATAATTCATGTTTAGTTGTTTCTACTAAACCAGGCACGATCAAACAAACAGAGTTTAATCCGCAACGTGTTGTTATTACCGGCATCGGTAGCGTTAGCTCAATGGGTACCAGCAATAGCGAATTTGCATCAGGTTTTACCGACGGTGGTGCGATACCCGTTCCGCGCGAAATGAAGGTTGAGTTAGAAAGTGAAGAAGCTAAGCAGTTGCCGCTAGATGAAAATAAAATGCTGCATTATCGCTCGCATATGGTCAAGCCATTTAATGCACGTAAAATATTACGTAGTATTGATGCAAAGAAACTCAATAATATTTCGCTATACGCCTTAGTCGCCTTGGAGCAGGCACTTAAATCGGCTGATTATAAAGTGGTGAAAACCGCTCGAGAAGAAATTGGCATGATCATGGGCATTTCAAAAGGGCCAACCAATACTATTTCCCGTCTATGTGAAAGCTTAGCGCCGGACCCTAACAATGTTCGTACCAGTGAATTCGCCATGTCATTGATGAACTCAATCGCGACTCAGTGTGCTATCGCGAAAGGGATAAAAGGCTATAACACCACGCTTTCTTCGGGTGTTAACGCCGGCTTTGGTGCTGTTTTTCAGGGTTACGAAGTGATTCGCCAAAATTTGCAAGATTATATGCTGGCAGGGGCGGCTGACGAAGACGGCCCAGGACTTGCACCTTTGATGTCATTCGGCAATGAGGGATTCAGTTATGACGATACCGATAATAGTTATCATGTCTATGCCAAGGATGACAAAGGCTACGTTATGGGTGAAGGGGCGGCTTGTGTCTTCTTAGAGTCGCATGATAATGCTATTGAGCGTGGCGCGCATATTTATGCTGAGATCATGGGTTATGGTCGATGTTGTGATCACATTTATTTTAGTCAAAATAGCACGCCACAGACGATGGCGGATGCTATCAACATGGCGTTAACAGAAGCTAATTTATCGGCGCAAGATATTGATATGGTGTGTGGCACCACTTGGGCTGGTAAGTATGCTACAAATATGGAGCTTAATGGTATTAAGCTCGCGCTGGGTGATCATAGCCAGTCGGCTCCGCTTACCAACTACAACGGTTACTTTGGCTTCGTTGAAGCATCTGGTGGCTTACTTAATTTAGCTGGCGTGATTCATGGTTTTAAAGACAATATAGTTTATCCAATACTAAATACCACTGAGTTTTCAGTCGCAGGATTAAATTATGTCACCGCAAATGCGCTTGAAATAGACATTAAATATGCGCTTGTGACCGGTATGTCAGAAGGTGGTAATTGCTATGCACTGATTATTAAAAAAGGAGCCTAGCTTGGACTCGAGGGTTGTAGTAACCGGGGTCGGCTGCTTTTCTGACTATGCGCAAACAAGTTCCGATCTGGTTGCTAAACTGGCGCAGGGTGAATTTGTGCAATTGCAGTCTGTGTTTGAAAATCAAATGCTTAAATCCATGTTTGGGTTTGAGCATGATGTGAAATATGCACCATTAGAAAAGGCACGCAAAGACTTGTTAAAACAATATGAAGATATAAGCAATGTAAAAGTAGCCGCGTTAGTTAATGTTACTGGGCAAGTGTTAGCCGATGCTAAGCTAAATATTGATGTGCTTGCACAAAAAAATACCCGTGTTTTTTGGGGCTCGTCTGGTAATCAGCCTGACTTAATATCGTTTATCAGAGAGCTGCACGGTAACCAATCACTTGATCTGTTATTTAATAAAAAAATAAGCGACTTGCATGCTGATAGCTTTAGAAACGATACACTGACGCAGCTTTATGCTGAGTATTTTCGATTGCAACATCCGATATTGACGGTGTCGTCGGCGTGTTCTTCTGCTTTGAATGCCATGATACCGGCTATTGCAATGTTGCAAAGCGGTCAAATAGATCGAGCCTTAGTGCTGTCGTGGCAAGAGGTTTCAAAGTTCGATATATTGTTTATGTCGGGTCTGAATATTATTGCTAGGCAAGGTTCTTTACCGTTTTCAAAAAATAGTGATGGTTTAATGCCGGCGTATGGCGTTGCCGGAATACTGCTCGAGCGCTCAGCTAATATCCGTGAGGAACAAACACCTTATTTTGCTGTTAGAGCGATGAGTTCGAGACGTGCTCTCTCGGGTTCTGCACATTCAGCCAGCATGGATGTATCCTTTCGATCTGTTTCTCAGACCATGCAACATACCTTAGATAAAGCTGGCATTGCAGCGGCCGATGTAGACTTAATTTATCCTCATGGCAACGGCATCACGGCCAGTGATCAGTCTGAAATTTCTGCCTTGTCACAACTGTTCTCGTCTCATAAAGCCAAAATAGTAAGTTACACCGAGCAAACAGGTTACATGTTGTCGGCCTCTGGTGGTTTTGATTTGATTTTAGCTAAAGATGCCTTTGAGAATAATCGGATTATTCCTATACAGTCAAAGGGCGATTTAGAGTTAACCCAAGGCCTGAACTTTGTGACTAAAGAATGCCAAGCCGATATTAGGTATATTTTGAAAACCAGTATCGGTATTGATGGCTCGATAGTAAGTTGCCTACTAGAAAGGGGTGCTCATGCATAGTTACCCAAGTTGCCAGAGCTATCCAATCTCCATAAGCGGTACTGGCTTAGTCGAAGGCTCTAAAAAGCGTCTCTTCGTTCCTCGATTAAATAATAAATATGAACAATTTCTATATGAGAAAATTGAGAAAAAATCGGGCATTCAATATTGGAATGTCAATCAATTTGACAAGGAGGTCCAAGGCGGACACTTAGATGCCGTAAGCCAAGCCTTTGAGCAGGCGATGAAAAATGCGGGCTTGTATCGAAAAATAAATAAAAAGATGAGCCAAAGAATCGGCATTGTTTATTTTAATATGTATGGTCCTACGTCGTTCATGAATAAAGAATTTCAAGTAAAAGAGATGTATCAATCGGATGTGTTTCCGGCATTTTTACTTAACAACCATAATATTACCGGCTATAGCGTGCGTTTAAGGTGCCAGCGTAACGGTTTATTCCAAGGGCTAGAATTAGCTCGCACGCTGATACAATCCGGGGAATTAGATATTGTTGTGGTTGGTGGTGTGTTTCAAACGTATAGCTATCTTTATCTAACAGAAATGCTAGCAGCTTTAGATTGGCTGGTCAGAGAAAAAATAAAAATAGATAAAACTTCATCGGAATATGCACTGCGTGAATCGGCTGGGTTTCTAGTGGTAGAAGCACGTGACACTGATGAAAAACGCCAGGCAAAATTAACGCTAGATATCGATCAATTAAACGCCTACAGCGCGTCGAAGGCTAATAGCGTATTTGAACTGCCAAGCTTAAAGGCCGCCACCCAGGAGAGTGTTGATATTGAACAATGTTATTTCGGATTAAATGGTCGAGATGAAATTGCTCAGTTAGAAAGCATGTTACTGAAAGGCCGTTACCCCAGCGCTAAACACGTTAACACTTACAAAGAATGGGGTGACTTTGTCAATATTAACGGCATTAAGGTTTTACACGAGCACATACACAGCCAAGCGACGCATACGAGTTTACTCCACAGCATTGATCGTGATGGTAGTTCATGGAATTTAATCTTCAAAAATAATCATAAAAAATAGGATGTAACAATGGAAATTTCAGAAGCTCAATTGCCACGTAATATTAAGGGCAAAACGGCGATTGTAACGGGTGGATCTCGTGGTATTGGAGCCGCTATCGTTACCGAACTCATTGATGATGGCTGTAATGTGATTATTAATCATCGTCGTAATGTGGGTAAGGGTGCGGCTCAGGTCAAACAGCTAATCCAATATGCCGAAGAAAAAGGAGTTTATGCGTGTAGCGCGCTCGGTGACATATCGGTGCGTCGTGATGTTGAAAAAATGTTTAAAGGCTTACAAAGTGAGTTTCAACAAATTGATCATTTAATTTTAAATGCGGGTCAAACGCCGTTTAAAGAGTTTCAAGATTTCAATAAGCAAGATTGGAAAGTGTTACTCGATACAAACCTAGTGGGTAATGTGGGCTGTGTGCAAGGTGTCATTCCGTTGATGAAAAAAGGCGGTAGTATTGTCTTTATAACCAGTACCGGTAGCCGCCGTGTTATGCCGAATTACCCTATGGGCGTAATAAAAGCCGCACTTGAACATTTAGTTCGTTATTTAGATTATGAATTGCATAGTAAAGGTATTCGCGTAAATGCCGTGTGCGGTGGTCTAGTGAAGACCGATACATTTGAGCAGCTAGAGCAAGTTTGGCCTGGCTTTATGCAAATGCTTGAAACTCGTAAGCGTGACTATGTACTTGATCCGTCGGAGATTGCGAGTGTTGTCAGTTTCTTATGTTCTGATAAGTCACGAGCCATCCAAGGCAGTGTCATCCTTGCCGATCGTGGCATTACGTTGGAGTAAGGTTCAATATGAAAACGCAACGCAAGCGAATCGTGATAACCGGTGTCGGAATTTGCTCCGCTATTGGGCAAAATAAACAAGATTTTACAAAAGGATTATTTGATTGTAAAAGTGTTATTGGCAGCAGTGACGAATTCAATCGTTTTTTTGAAAACTGCTATGCCGCACAGATTAAAGAGTCTATTGAGTACCCTGAATTGGATGCTGAATTAGTCTCGCAATTCGATAAGGTTACGTTGTGGGGCTATAAGGTCGGCCTTGAAGCACTACAAGATGCCAAGTTGGCTGACTCCAGCCGCTTGCAGTCTATGTCGGCAATGATGGGGGTAAGTGGTGCGGCCACCGAACCCTTAATGCCGGTTATCACCGGTGAGGCGGTGCCAATGGATATGCTTGCCAACACCGGAAACTATGGCGCTACGGCGGCTATCATTACCAATTTATTAGGCTTAGGTGGCGGCTATGATGTGGTTGCAACCGCGTGTACAGCGAGTATTAATGCATTGGGTTTAGGCTTTGATGCGATTCAAAATAGTAAAACTGATCAGGTCTTAATTGTCGGAAGTGAGCCGCTTTATCTGCCTACATTTTCAGGTTTCAAAGTATTGGATGCTATGGCAGATGGACCCTGTAGCCCGTTTTCAGCCGAGCCAGGCATGTCGATAGGTGAAGGTGCGGGCGCGTTAGTACTTGAAAGTTATGAATCCGCTAAGGAGCGTGGTGTACTTATTTATGCTGAGATTCTAGGCTACGCTACCTCTTGCGATGCGTACCATGAAACGTCTCCCGAGCCTCTTGGTGAAGGCGCTACCCTGGTTATGTCGCGGGCACTCAATAACGCAGACCTATGCGCTGAAAAAATTGAATACATTAATGCCCACGGCACCGGCACGTCAGCCAATGACCGAGCTGAAACTGCCGCCATTAATAAAGTGTTTAGTCAAAAACAGGTGCCAGTGAGTTCAACTAAGTCATTTTTTGGTCATAACATTAGTGCCGCGGGTGTAATGGAAATGATTGCCTGCTTAGTCACCCTGCCAGAGAAAAAAATATTACCCACATTAAATTTTTCTACGCCTCGTAAATACGTCGATCTAAATATCGTGGCTAACGATTTTTTAGATCAAGACGTGAATGTGTTTATGAAAAATAATTACGCATTTGGTGGTAATAACTGCAGTGTTATTGGCTCAATGAAAGTGGCCAGTCAGCCTGTGTCGAGCTATGACAAGAAACAGGTAGTAATTACCGGCGTGGGGCAAATTAGTGCACTGGGTATTGGTTTTGAAGCATTTAAACAAGGTCTGGCAGACTCGGTTGATACCTCTAGCGAAGTACATTGCCAGATACAGAAATGTGATAACAAAGCGCCACTTCATTGGCTAATTCAAAGTGACAATGTGTTATCTGCGATGCGCAGTCATCTTCCGATTAATGACGCAGGTGAGCTTAAGTTCCAAGTGCATAGCGTCGCCGCATTCAATGCGCGTAAAATCTTACGTGGTGTCGATACGCGTAAACTACACCCCATTTCTTTGTACACAATGGCGGCACTTGAAACCACATTGCACAGTGCCGGTTTAAAAATTGGCAAACAAAATAAAGATGAATTTGGCATGGTCTTAGGGCTTTCGAAAGGCCCGCAAACGGCTATCGACAACTTTATGTCTAGTATGAATCCAGAGCCGAGTAATGCGCGCACCAGTGAATTCCCGAAGGCGCTTTATAATAGTGTTTCTTCAGGCTGTGCCACAATAAAAGGCATGCGAGGTTACAACACAACACTGGCAACAGGCCATAACGCCTCATTGGGCGCATTAATTCAAGGCTATGAAGTAGTGCGACAAAACATTCAACCTTGCATGTTTGCCGGCGGATCTGACGAGCAGGCATTGGGGTTTTCGCTGGTGATGCATGCGGCTATTAACGAGGCGTCAGTAAATTATCAAGCCGATATTACTTCATTTAAACCCTATGATGAATCGTCTGCCGGCTATGTGATGGCTGAAGGTGCGGCGCTTGTCATGTTTGAAGCAAAACATCGTGCTCAGCAACGGGGTGCACATATTTATGCACAAGTATCAGGTTATGGTCGTGCAAGCGCCAGTGACCGGTTCAATAATAACGGCCAGACTCGATCGCAAGCATTGGCAAGCGCTATTGGTGCCGCATTAAAAGAAGCAGAGTTAGAGTCAAACCAGCTAGACATGATTTGTGGAACCAGTGTTGGTTTCAAAGATGCCGATATTGATGAATTAAATGGAGTTAAAATGGGCTTAGGTGAGGTTGTGCGCAACATTCCTTATAGCAACTTTAATTCTTATTTTGGGTTCTCTGAATCTGCAAGTGGCTGTTTGAATCTACTAGGGGTTATCGTGGCGATGGAAGACGGTGTTATTTATCCGGTTAAAAACAGTCAGCATTGCTTACTAGATGGCTTTGATTTAGTCACGCAAACTACTCGTGAAAAAACAGTCAATAATGCCTTGCTTGTTGGTATGAATGAAGCTGGTAATTGCTATGCGATTGTCGTGTCAAAATCCTAATATTAAACTTCTGCATTAAAATTTCAAGGCCAAAGCTAAGCTTACCTGGTCGTTCGATGACGCTACAGGACGGGTACACCATACTGTCGAGGGTTTAGGTATGAGTTTGCAATAAAAAAGAGCTAAGGTCAGGGACTCTTAGCTCTTTTTTAAGTTTCGCTTTTTCTTGCGAACGCTTTGCGCTTTTTGATTTTAAGTGAATTCCACCTTTACGCATTAGTGGGTTCATTGCTTCCCGATTTCTCGGTTTAATTGGCTTCATCGCCATAATAACCTCCTGTGATTATATGGATTAGATACTAGCATAATTAATCAAATTACAAGACTAACTGGGTTTAAAGTAAAACTAAGTAGCTAAGGTAAAGGTCTGAAGGCATTGCTTAATGGAAATCACGCCACTTCAGATAGCTGAAGTGGCGTGATATTGCTACCGCATGTGCTTAGCTAATCGCAGACGGCGCCAGTTACTACCGGCACATCAGCTGTGCCGTTGGCGGGCTTGGTGCCCTGCATTCCAAACTCAACACTTTGACCTGGTTGGATCGTGTTGTTCCAGCTAAGTGGTGTTGCCGTGTATGGGTTACTTCCGACTACCGTAGCGTTCCATCCATTGCTGCGATCGGTACCCGGTGCGTATTGCCAAGATACCTGCCAGCCGTTGATGGCGGACGAACCAGTATTGCTAATACGCACAGTCGCAACGAAGCCTGTGCTCCACTCGTTGTCGATAATGTACTCGCAATTACCGCCACCGACGACGGTAGAAACGACGACCATCTCAGTTGCCCCGTCGGTGTCTTGGCCATCACTGACCGTTAAGGTCACCGTGTAGGTGCCGCTGGCAGTGTAGGTGTGGCTTGGCGAAGCGCCGTTGCCGCTGCTGCTGCCATCGCCAAAGTTCCAGGAGTAACTTAACGCCTGAGGGCCATTGTCAGGGTCATTAGATGCGGAGGCATCAAAGTTTACCGTTAACTGATTGTTAGTGGTTGAAAAGGCCGCGTTAGGTGCAATGTTTTCGATCACCGTATCAGTCGCTATGAGGCTTATCGAATCGCTGACTCCCAGACTGTTGCCTGACGTATCTACGGCAACTATTTCGACCGTGAAATTACCGACACTGGTAGGCGCGGTCAAATTGCTAGATGTTGCTGTGACGTTGCTGGCGACGGTGTTGTTGTTTT
>JAESTB010000609.1 GCA_016763815.1 Arenicella sp. | reverse complement strand
AGGCGAAGATCCTTTATTCCCCTTGGGATATTGGGCCTTTAATAAAACCTATACCCTATGTTTTAGGGATTCACAGTTCAAATCATATTAGTCCAACAGGATATGAATCGTCAGGAACTGGTAATCCTTTGATTATATCCCCATATTCAACATTCTGTGGAAATCTTGCATCATTTTTTGTGTAGAGATTTCCTATGATAGGTATCCGTTCAATACGCAACGTAGGTGATGCGTCAAAATTTCTCCAGCTCTCTGCGACAGACCACCCACAGCCATATTGTACGTACTCATTATTCATTAACATGGTTCTCCTTTGGGAGCATAAGGCCGCGAACACTGGCGCGAGTACCGCGTCCGAGCGAGGCGACAGTGCTTTGCCTTGTTAGGTTTCATTTTAATATTGCAGCCCTTGGGTTAATAAAATAAATATTAATTGAACGCCAATATATAGAAAACCTACTATTGTAGCTAGCGTTGCTAGTTGCAATGTTTTAATTGATTCTGCTGTTCTATTTTTGTAGCAGATATTTCAAATTTGGCTTCGAAAGCCACAACTAAAAAACAGATTGATGACATTAAATAGGGAATTAACCAACCTATTTTGTATGGTAAGAAAACTGCAATCATTACTCCGATTGCAACTAACCAAACCAAGAACATAATTATACGGCGCTGTTTATATTCTTGAAAAATTTCTGTTTGTTTAACAACCCTATGCGATACCTTATAGGAAAGGTAACAGCACAAGCTTACTCCCCCGCAACGGGTGTAATTAAAGGGGCAAAAACCCTTATCAAACAGACCTTGAATGACCTTTTTGAGTATTCTATAGCCAATGCAATGCTTCATCGGACCTTTGATTCTAGTCCATCAGATTAAGTAGCAATATTTACAGTTTAGGCGATAGGCTATGCTTTGGCTTCGCTGCAGATGGCATTGCCTTCGAGTTTAAAGTAGCAACTCTGCAACGGTTACCCCCCGTCTTAAATTGGAAAACCAGTATCAACAATGCTATCCAACACCGTGCCTGTTTTAGGTAAGTGGATATGGGTAGTACAACTCATGCACGGGTCGAAACTTTGTATTGCTCGTTGAATATCAATACCCTTAAAGTCGTGTTCACCGCTGAAGTTCGTTTCAAGAATAGGGGAGTTGAGTACCGCTTGTTCGCAGGGGCCGAGGTCGCCCCAAGGTGTACGAGTGCTGGCGTTGACACGCGATGGTATTGATATTTGGTAGTTGTCTATCTTGCCGTCATCGAGTCGAGCCCAGTGGGCAAGAAAGCCACGGCTGGCGCCCCATAGTCCAACGCCGAGTTGCTGACCTGACTTAATCGCAGGCATCGGCACTGAGATCTCGGTGTTTCCGGATTTTATTAATTTACTGGCGCGGTCAATATTTTCATAAATTGCGGCAAGATTGAACGCCAGAACGTAGGCTCGGGCGCGGTTTCGCTCGAAGGTGTTCCATGTTTCTGGTATCGCCCAGGAAAGGTCAACACTGTTGCTCGTTGCTTCTTGGGGTAGCTGAAAATCAAGACTATTACCGGTTGCGCTTAAGTAGGGGCTTGGCGCGATTTTTTGCGCACGCGCGGTTAGATAAAGGCGAGCGTAAGCGCCTACCTCGAAAGAGTGGCGATTCCAGGTCAGGCAAGAGCCCCAGCTGTAGGCTTGTGTTGAGTCACTATCGTTGTCGCGGCGGGTGATTACGCGCTTGTTCCATGGGTGGTTGGGTTTTAAGGGGTTACCCAATGGATCTTCTTTTATTAAAAAGTGCTGTTCCGATTGGTCGACCCAATTACCAAAGTATGAATGATCGACAAACTCCTCCATTCCCGCATTTAGTTCACTCAGCTTGGTTGAACGTAGCTCACCATTGATAAGCACACCGGGGGTTGACCAGCGTTTCTCTCCCCAGGTATCACAGTTCTGGTATTTTCCGTCGTAGTATTCTTCGTTGTCCCATTGGCCAAAATCCAGCATAGAGGCCTTGGTACGACCTAGATCCTCATACGCTGGGTTGGCATCTAGCATAAATTGAAATACGTCATCCCAAATGGCCGTTGATTGCTCAGTGTATTTGAGAAAGGGCGCTATTTTTTCACAAAAATGACGTATTTTATCTTGGTCAAGAGACACTGATACGCCGCCGGGAATGATCGATTCTGAGTGCGGGTACTTGCCTCCAAGAATGATATAGGCTTGCCGAGCTGCGCCGACCATTGAAAGTGCTTGCTTGTATAGTTTGCCAGTCGGTTTATTCAGATCCGTTAGGATATCTGAGATACGCTGGTAACCATGTTTCTGCTTATGCTCACACGGCGCGTATAACGCTTTTTGCCATACTTCGGGGTTGGTGCTTTCAATACATTTTTGCGAGTAATCTGGGCCGGCCAGTACAAACAGATGCATCGTGTTGTCGTTAAGGTATTGGCAGCTGAGCAGTAAGTTTCGAATGATAATTCCGAGTGGCGGCGGCGACATGCCTAAGGCCATTTCCAAACATAGTGCTGATGCGGTCGCATGCACTCCACCACAGATTCCCGAAGCGGTTGAACTGACCAACCCCACTTTGTTTAAATCACGACCAGGCAGAAGCGATTCGTAGCCCCTGTAAAGTGTCGCCATTGAGGCTGTTTCGGTTATTTTTCGTTTGTCTAAATCTGCTGAGCAATGAAATGCCAGGCTACCGCCGAGACTCGTCAGTGGGTCAGAGCTTGATGTTAGTGACTTGGCGTTTTTTTCCGAAATCAGGCGAAGCAAAGCCTCGCTTAACGGTGCGGCTGTGTTGGTTTTTGCTTGGTTCATATTCAGTATTAGTCCCTGCTTAATAGTCTGCTGCTTAACGCAGGTTGAGCTATGGTTGGCTGATTACTTCATGTATAGGCCATAGCATACCTTGATGCGTCAGCTAAAAGTGTTTGCTGTAAGAGAGTGTAATATCTTCTCAGAGAGTAATTTGCCAATCTATCTAAGCTAATTGAGACCTAGTATTGCTTAAACGGCAGCTTGATAATATTAGACCTTTGTCTGTTTACATATAAGTGGGCATAGTTGATCTTGTACGCAGATATTTATAAATGGAAAATTTGGGAGAATATTCAATGAATCGAATCGGCACTAATCGACGAGCGTTTTTAAAGACAGCTGCGGTCTCTACGGTATTCCTTTCATCGGCCTCAGCTCTATCACGAAGCGAGGAGTTAGCAAGCACTGGCACGGCAACGGCTAACAGCGAGCTTGCTTCAGCAGCTCATCTGTTCGACACTGTTGAGGATTCCATTCAAGCTAACTTCGGTTCCGGCTTTGGTGTTTTATCTTACTCGCAGAAGCAGGGCGACACCTACGCACAAATTGAACATCTGGGAAATTATTACTCTGTGATATCGGCTGATTTATCGGATTGGAAAATACTTCAAAGCAGCGTCAGTTAGCGATTGGGTACCGCGACAGTTAGCGATTAGGTACCGCGACAGTTAGCGATTAAGAGAAGCGTGCAAACGCCTAATAAGAAACAACTAAAACCAAACAACACGCGATAAGGGAGTACCAACATGGTAGCAGCCGTAACACGTATAAGAGTTTATCCAGGAATAGGCATGGCGCGCCTTGGTAATAGTGATGAGTACTTTTTGGGGCCAGAAGCTCCAGGCGTTGTCTCTGACCCTGGTGGTACCGGGGGCCCAGGTCCAAACGGTGGTAGTTATCGAGACGGCGATGAGAACTTGAAGCGTCAGGCCCAGCGTTATCGACTCTATGGCTATGACGCAGATGATAATTTAGTTGGCGAAATAAATTCTGACGACGGCGATATTAAATGGCGAGTTCATGTGCGCAACATGAAAGCCGCCAATTACGCCTTCCAAGGGGCATACCTATTTGACAACAGCAAGTTTCGTAACCCGTCAATTCAAGCCGATAAGACTGACCCAATCGAACGCGATAAATTAATTATTGATCCCGGCCCACAAAATATTGATTCGTCGACCCAACAACCTCTTGTGCTAAGGGGGGATATTTTTACCGACGTAAAGACGGGCACGTTGCCCGGCTATTTACGCTATGAGTGTTTTACGCCGGTTGACCCCAACGAAGACGTCGAAGTGACCTATGCAGAAGCCAAGGGTATTGAGCTTGGCCAACTTCGATTGGATCAAAAGCAACGGCTGATTTTTGTACCGTCACCCGGTAAGTCTGAGTGTGTGACTACGCCAAAAATAGAATTGTCTAACCCGAGCGAAACGTATAATCCGCCTAATGGGCCCAACCCTGACAACCCATTAATCAATCAGTTTGCTTACTTTAACGTACCCGGTTGGTGGGACGACACCTGTGGTGGAGAGATCGATGCCACCGTCACACTTAACGATGGCCGAGTATTGAGCACCCGAGATGGTGTTAAAAGTGCCGCCGACGAAGGCACACGTAATGCCACAAATGGCGGTTGGATTGTTACAGCGCCGCCCAAATATTCGCCCTATATGTATCATGTGGTGTCTATTTTAGATCGTGTCTTTGAAGCCTTCCCTGAAGCTGATCCGAATAAAGGCAAACAAACTAATTTTTACCGTGATGTCTATCCTATTCTGTCGCGTGCAGTAAATTACGGCTGGGTCAGTGCTGAGGCGTCTGGCGTACAGCCTAATAGTCGCAACCTCGCACACGGTCCGAAACAAGCTGGTAATATGTTAAGCCCTGCGAACATGCGGGCGTTCAGCGACCCTAGCGAAAAAAGCATTTTTGTACGCAAACAGATATATGGATTAATGCGCCATGCTGAGGGCGGTAAGTTGGTTGATACATTGCCGCCAGCACCACCAATGTCGGCACCGCCACCTAGAAAAGCCGGTGTTGGCCCAGTAGAACGTGGCAACCAAATGCCAAAGCTTTGGGGTACCGCAGGCAAACCACTGCAAAATGACCAGCTTGGTCATAATATACCCAATCAGTATTTAAGCCTGACCGATTGGCAGCTTAGCCGCATGAAGAATTGGGCCGATGGCGATTTTGAAGTAGGCACACTTGAGCAACCAAAGCCGTTGGATCAATTACCGTTAGATCAGCAACCGTTAGCCATGAATAGTGCCGCATTAGAACCCACTATTGGTGGCGGTTTTCATCCAGGTATCGAGTTCCCATATTTAATCGCCTATCGTGAGAAATTTGCTGAGGCGTTCAGAGTAGCCGAAGGCACTGAGCCGGGATCGGTTGCTGCGTTTATGTCCAGCCCTTGGCAAGGTGATTATTGGTCATGTAATAGCGCGTGGTGGCCAGTGCAACGGCCTGACATTGTGTTTGATTACGACGAGGCAACCGGCGACCGAACCTATAAAGAATGGTTCCGTGGCTATGATTCTCAGGGGCAGCCACTATCGTCTTCTGATGGTTATAACCAAATGGTCTATGCCTGGCCCAAGTTGGGTATGGTTCTACCGCAGAGAGACCCCGAAACAGGTGAATTTTTAACCGATAATAACTCGATTGTTTATCAAGAATATCAGCGTGATCCAGCGTTAAACAAAAAGCCTAAATCAGCCAAAGAATGTGAAGACTAGATTGCGCTAATGACAAACAACGGCTCTGAAATATCGACACCAATCTGGGACGCTATCATTATCGGCGGCGGCCCAGCAGGGTCAGCGGCGGCAATAACACTTGCTCGCAATGGTCGAAGTGTGTTGTTGTTGGAAAAACAGTTTAAGTCGGGTTTTACCTTAGGCGAATCTCTGCCACCGGCTGCGATCGGAGTGGTTGAACACTTTCTAGGTTCCGTTACGGCTCTGGGTATTGCTAAAACTCTCGGAATTGCCAAAACTAAGGGTAATGTTTCATGTTGGCAGCAAGCGGCACCACAAACCAGTGACTTTTTCTTTACGCCTAAGGGCTTTGGTTTGTGTATTGACCGCAATAATTTTGATCAAGAATTAAGGAATGTTGCCGTTGAGTTAGGCGTTTCAGTGCTTTATGGTGCGCAATTAACGAGTTGTCGCCGCAGTGAGAACTACCAGCGATGGGACGTTGAAGTAAGCAGTACATCAAGCAGACAAACCTACCACGCTAAGTACTTACTTGATTGCTCGGGTAGGCATTCGGTGGTGGCTAGGGCGTTAGGTGCAGAACGCCAGTGCTATGACAATTTGTTTGCCTACGCACAACGCTTTGTGTCGGCCAGCGGTGAAGACACGGACGCTTATACGCGTATTGAAGCCAGCCCCCAAGGCTGGTGGTATAGCAACAAGTTACCGCTTGCAAGCACGTCAGGATCAACTGAGCGACTGGTGGTTTTTCATACTGATAAAAATTCGCTTGCGGCGCAACAAGCTGGAACGCCCTCTGGTTTTCTAAAATTACTTGCGCAAAGTTCGCATATATCCAGTTACCTGAATAAGTTTGCCTATACGCCAATCGGAAGAATCAAGGGCGCGGCGGCT
>JAESTB010000608.1 GCA_016763815.1 Arenicella sp. | reverse complement strand
TCGAACAACACTTTTATTAGAAGACCTTTTACGAAGCGATGTGATGTTGGCTGATTCTATTGATGGTCAGCCACTTACGATTGAGCATGGCGCTCCCTTGAGGCTGGTTGCACCGGCACATTATGGCTACAAAAACTTGAAGCATTTAAAGAGAATCGAATTCTATTCGACTATGCCTAAAATAAAACGTGGCGTTAGCGCTTTTCTTGATCATCCACGCGCACGGGTACTAAAAGAAGAACGGGGTAGATGGTTTCCTGGTTGGATTTTACGCTATATGTATCGACCGCTTATTTCACGTGCTGTAAGAGATTTTCGAAAGGCTATGGCAGAATATGAAAGGAAACAGAACTAAGCAGCAACCCATCGTTAGTCTCGGTCTAAGTCAAAGCGCTGACGCTCTAAGTAATCATTTTTCGCACCCACTGGCAACATAAAAGGGGTCGGTGACAAATGACTCTTATTCGCGTTTGTAACCGACCCCTTTATTTAGTTCTTTACAAGGCGCTCTCGTATCAAGTTTAAATAGTTGAAATAATTACGCATAGTGATATAGTTTAATATAACACTATATCGATGCCGATAATAAATATGCCAGACCCTTGGGACAATAAGCAACCTATCTATAAGCAGTTGCGCGACCGCGTAGCCGATTTGATTATGGATGGGGCTATCGCAGAAGGTGATGCGGTTCCATCGGTGCGGCAAGTATCGGCTGAGCAAAAAATCAATCACATAACCGTGGCCAAAGCGTATCAAGAGTTGGTAGACGAAGGCGTGTTAGTAATGAGACGAGGTTTGGGTATGTTTGTACTAGATGGCGCTAGAAAAAAATTGATTATCGCTGAAAGAACCAAGTTTAAAGAATTTGAGGTGCCTGCATTGTTCGAGCGGCTGACACATCTAGGGTTGTCGATTAGCGAATTGCAAGCTGCACTAAAAGAAATTGATAGGACCAAAAAGAGTAAATAATGGAAGCAATAATTAAAGCTCGAGGGTTGACTAAAATGCATGGTAATTTCCTTGCTCTTAACGATTTTTCGTTTGAGTTAGGCGCGGGCCGTATCATGGGTTTGATTGGACCAAATGGAGCCGGTAAGACTACCGCATTGCGATGCCTAATGGGCATGTCGAGCTACCTCGGCGAGTTAACGGTATTAGGTAAAGATCCAAGTAAAGAACGTATGGACATACTCACGGATGTCGCCTACATAGCGGATACGGCGATTCTACCTAGTTGGATAACCGTCGATCAACTATTTGAGTACACCGCGGGAGTTCATCCTAAATTCGATTTGGCGCGAGCGAATAGTTTTCTTCGACAAACAGAAGTGTCGAAACACAGCACAATTGGCACGTTATCAAAGGGCATGATTACGCAAGTTCACTTAGCGTTGGCTATTTCAATTGATGCCAAGCTCCTAGTGCTGGATGAGCCTACCATCGGCTTGGATATTCTCTATCGCAAACGCTTCTATGAACAACTTCTGAATGACTATTTCGATAAGGGTAAAACGATTCTGATTACCACTCACCAAGTGGAAGAGGTTGAACATCTACTAACTGATTTGTTATTTATAAAAAATGGAAACACGGTTTTAAGCATGGAAATGGAAACGGTTGGCCAGCAGTTTGTAGAGTTAGAAGCTAATGACCAAAATTTAGAGCAAGCTAGATTACTTAATCCTATACACGAGCGTAAAGGTCTTGGTGTCACTGCATTCATTTTCGAGGGTGTTGAAGAAGCAAAACTCGTTCCCTTAGGTAATATCAAAACACCAAGTGTAGCGGATTTGTTCGTTGCAAAGATGAGCGAGAGGGAGCGGCAATGAATCAGTTAATATTTGCACTTAAACGTGAGTATTGGGAATGTAAAAAGCAACTTGTTGTTGTGCCTCTGATCGTTACTGGGCTGTTTTTTCTAATGGCGATGGTGGCGACATGGTCGCATCATTTTTCAGATTCCGATGTGTCAATCAGCGAAAAAAGCGCTCAAGTTGAACGCACTATTGCTGATCTGGGGGGAGAAGGTTTAAGCGCGCCTGGCGATGTCGAGACCATACCGTCGAATAGCGATGATGCAAGAGGTGATCCCAAAGAATATTTTTGGTTTTCGGGCGTGTATTTAGCTTCTGCCTGGTTGGCGGCTATGTTTTATGCTCTATCTAGCTTATTCAACGATCGGCGAGACAAAAGCATTCTTTACTGGAAGACTATGCCTGTATCCGAATTGCAGACGGTTATTGCGAAGTTAGTTTTTGCAATTTTGGGATTCTCTATCGTTGCTATTGGTATTTCTTGGGTATCGGCAATCGTGTTATTAGGCTACGCACATATAGTGTTTTCTCCAGAAGTGTTTGCCAATGAGATGGTCAGCATGAACTACTCAAAGCTAGTGATATGGCCTCTTATCACTGTGCTTGTCAGCTTGGTATGGTGTGCTCCGGTATTCGCGTTATTACTTTATGTTTCAGCACGCGTAAAAAAATGCCGCTCCTAATATTTGTAATGTCGGTAATTGTTGTGCGCGTGATCGAGAGCGTTGTGTTCAGTAGTGATCATATCTTTGACTTTTTAGTCGAACATTCGCCGTTTGGCCTAACTAGCAAATTTTCAGAAATGGCGACTGCTGGCGAATTTTTACAAATCTATTTAATAGATTTCTTCCCTAGCCTTGTTCTAGGGTTACTAATTTCTAGCTTGCTAATCTGGCGAACGGCTTGGCACCGAGACAATAATTTTGAAATTTAGTAGCTAACATAGCGGCTGGCTAAGGAGTTCAAATCTTGCCTTTTACTTTTTTAACAAGTGCCGTCTTCGGCCAGGGTGAAAAATAAGATCGGACTGCCATTTACAATTCCCAATATGAGGACATTTATTGATGCAAAACACTGAAAATTTAATGCCAGAAACGCTAGCTAAATATATCGGATGGTCAATGCTGATAAGCATTTTTATTGGCATCGTCGCAGCATTCTTGGTGGCTCGAGGCATTGATATAAACTTGTCGGCCGACATCAAAGCAACAAGCGAGAACATGCTTGATGCAGAGCAACGTTTGCGGGCCAAGGCGTACATAGCGCTTTTTAGTTTCGCCTTGGATGCCTTTATAAACGTCGGTTTATTTGTTCTGCTTCGTAGGTCTGGGCAATTAATGGCCGCGTGGAGTTTGTTTGTCAGCCTTGTGGCTTCGACCACTATCCTCCTCGGCGCGATGTTCGCTATGAACGCCGCATTGATTTCGAGTAACACCGCTTATGATGTGATTAGTAATGATGCTCAGCGCTTACTGCTTGTTAGTTTACAAGTAACGTCCGATTATACGTCATTCCATCTTGGCCTAATTCTTGCGACCGCAGCAAAAGCGGGTTTCTTTTACCTGTTCTTTAAGTCAGCGTTAATACCGAAAATAATCTCAGGGTGGGGTGTGTTTGCTTCTCTGTTTGTCGTAATAACAATTGTGGCGCGTGACTTCATGCCTATTCTTGGTAGCGATACCATTACTGCCTCGTTTATGGTTTCTAATCTACTTGCCTTGGTATCGACCGGTCTCTACTTGGGTATTAAAGGAGTGCGTGGAAACCGTTAGGAAACAGAGGCAGGTCAAATTAACGTCCGTTAAAGGTAAGTACTGCATTAGAGTTTTATTTAAACGACCGTCACAACTATTTAAAGCCGACCAGCATAATTTCATATATCTTTTTGAAAAACGATATAAATTTAACCTATGAAAAACATTTCAAAACCGTCGCTACGATCTGCTAATGCATTAAATATTGCCGCAAAAGCGTGGTACGCCCCTGTGCTTTTAGGGCAGTGGATATTTGTTGCGTATATCTTCTATGCCTATGGATGGCCAGTTTTGGGTGGAGATATTACGGCTTGGAATGATCATTTATCTCAAGCTTATGTTCCAGGCCGCGTCGTTGGAAATATGGCTGTAGCTGTTCACTTGGCCCTCGCGGTTGTCATTCATTTCTTTGGCCCTCTGCAACTTGTACCTACGGTCAGGTCACGATTCCCCGCCTTTCATCGATGGTCAGGCCGG
>JAESTB010000607.1 GCA_016763815.1 Arenicella sp. | reverse complement strand
CTCTCCTTCTAGCTGGGCGCAAAACACTCTGCTAGCTCGAGCCTCATCAGAGTTACCTCAGTGGAATTGCCTTAGTTTTCTATAACGGTAAATTGCCGCAGCCCGAAAACAAACCACCCGCCACTTTGATAAAACCTAACAAAGCGCAACGATCAAATGAAAAGATAAAAAATAGCGTCCTTGCTAACAACACGTCCATTCCACGAAAATTATTTAAAGAGCCAACGCCACCACCCTCATGTGCCTCGAATCACTTCTCAGCACAATTCTTACTGCATGTTTTTTTGTTAAAATCCAGCTAACGACTTAAACCTGAGCTAATGGCTTAAACCTGAGCTAATGGCTTAAATCTTAGCTCGCTTTCGCCATTTCAACTTGATTGCCTAACTCGAGCATGTAGCTGGCGGTGTCAATCATCCGGTTGGAGAAGCCCCACTCATTGTCATACCAAGCAAGAATTTTAACCATATTGCCCAACACTCTAGTTTGAGTTACATCGGCAATGCTAGAGGCGGGGTTGTGGTTAAAATCACTCGACACCAACGGTAGGGTATTAATTTTGAATACGCCGCCAATCGATTTATCAGCGGCCGCTTGAAGAATACGATTCACTTCTTCAACCGTGGTGTCACGCCCAACATTGACCGTTAGATCCAATAGAGAAACGTTTAAGGTTGGTACTCGAATAGACAAGCCATCTAATTTTCCGATGAGATCTGGGATCACTAAGCCGATAGCCGCCGCCGCACCTGTTTTTGAGGGAATCATCGAGTGAGCCGCCGCTCGAGCACGACGTAAGTCTGTGTGATACACATCGTTTAAGCGTTGGTCGTTGGTATAAGAATGTACTGTATTTGCTAGCCCTTTTTCGATCACCAGTTCGTCATGCAGAGCTTTTGCGATTGGCGCTAAGCAATTTGTAGTGCATGACGCGTTTGACACTAATACATCGCTGGCTGTAAGCACGTTGTCGTTAACGCCGTAAACGACAGTCGCGTCTAGGTCTTTGCCTGGAGCCGACACCAATACCTTTTTCGCACCCGCGCCTATGTGAGCACCAGCCGTCTCACGGCTTGTAAAGAAACCAGTGCATTCAAGAACCAAGTCTACGCCTAATTCTGCCCACGGTAGATCACCTGGGTTGCGCTCAGAAAGAACTTTGATTTTATCGCCATCGACAAGCAAAAAATCGCCGTCAACGCTGATGTCTTTAGCGAACTCACCATGCACCGTGTCATACTTTAGAAGATGTGCATTAATCGCAGCCTCACCCAAGTCATTAATAGCAACCACTTGAATATGCTCGTTTTTATTATATTCGTACATAGCACGTAACACGTTACGACCGATACGTCCAAAACCATTAATTGCTATCTTATACATAACGTTATCTTCTTGAAGTTTACTAATTAGGATGGAGGGCATCAGCAATACAAAATAGTCAGGCTAATTTTGTACCGAGCGACTGATCGACCTATTGATTCGTCAAGTTGATGCTCTGATATGTTCAAATATTAACATAAAATGTAATTTAATTTCAATAAAGAACGCCACAATCGATATTATTGTAACTACACTACATTTTCTCGCTTTGCATGGCAAATACGATCGAGGTAAATTGAGGCTCTGATTGCTCAATAGTAGATAAAGTGAAAATTGGGCTAGAGTTTCTAAAATAATTGACTATTATTGAAACTTAATTACAAAAAATCTGTTTTTGGGGTGACCGTTGATCTCTCCGTTAAAAATACCGTTGGAGCCAGACCATGCACGCACAAACCTCTCTATTGCAACTAATGAGTAGTGATCAAATACGCTTAAGTAAATCGGATAAAAAGCTGGCCGCCATCATACGAGAGCAACCCAGCCTGGTGATCCATAAATCCATTGCATCGCCGGCAACACAGGCTGAGGTCAGTGAACCAACAGTCAACCGCTTCTGCCACAAGTTAGGCTGCGACGGCTACCCAGATTTCAAATTACGGCTGGCTCAAGAAATATCATCAAACGGGCGACTATTCGTAGAGAACTTAGATCGCGACGACAGCACCAGCATGGTCATCAGCAAGATCATGAACTCGATTCAAAGCAGCATTCAATCATTAGGTAATACCATTCGCCCCGAATCGTTAGACGCAGCGGCCAGCGCGATTACAAAGTGCAAGAGTGTCAATTTCTTTGGTATGGGTGCGTCCAGCTCGGTAGCGCTGGATGCGCAACACAAATTTTTCCGCTTCGGCATGCCGGTTATTGCCCACGCAGATTTTATTAATCAACGCATGATGTGTTCGATGCTTGATAAAAACGATGTTGGCGTTTTCATTTCTTATACAGGGCGCACCGATGCCATGATCGTAAATGCCGAAATAGCCCGAGCAAGAGGCGCCACGATTATCGGCATTACCTCACAGGGTTCACTGCTATCAGGCCAATGCGACTTCGTTCTGAATGCTATCACCGCTGAAGATACTGATTTATTCACCCCTATGACCTCGCGCATCATGCATCTAGCCGTAATCGATATGCTGGCGACCAGCGTTGCGCTGAAAATGGGCAGCTCTGTAGAAGACAACTTCAAATCTATTAAGAAGAATTTGGCCGCCACTCGAATAGATCGATACTAGAATCATTAGAGACCTCAAAACGCTATAATTAAACAATCAGTTACTTGCTTTGATAATCTTTAAATGAGTCTAGACAATATTCGCATTGTGTTGGTGCGCACTTTTCATCCCGGTAATATCGGTTCGGCGGCACGCTCGATGAAAACCATGGGGCTTACCGACCTGGCACTGGTATCACCTAAGGAATACCCTTCAGATGAAGCCACGAAAATGGCCGCTGGCGCCACTGATGTGTTAGCCAATGCCTCTATTTATGCCTCAATCACTGACGCAATTAAAGATTGCACCGCCGTAATCGCCAGTACCGCTCGACCTCGCGGCTATGACCTACCCGAAGTAAACCCAAGTGAAGCGGCTGAAATACTGCTTAGCTCGGCCAAGACAAACCCAGTTGCATTAATCTTTGGCCCAGAGAGAATGGGACTACACAACAAAGATATTCAGTTCGCAAAATATCGTGTCACTATTCCGGCAAACCCTGAATACAGCTCCTTGAATATGGCCTCGGCAGTGCAAACGCTTAGCTACGAAATATTCAAGTCATCACAAACCGAAAAACCCGCTAAAAATGTTCGAGACCTGCGCCAATTACCGACGTCACATCAGCTTGAGTTATTTTATCAACACCTCGAAACAGTACTACGAGATATATCCTTCCTAAGGCCGCATCAAGGAGAGACATTACAACGTCTACGCCACCTCTACGGTCGTGCTGAACCCGACGTGTTAGAGCTCAATATTCTCCGAGGCATTTTAACCGCCACGCAAAAAACCATCGACACGAACAAGGCTTAGGTACGATCATAAAGGTAGAAGTAACAAAGGTGTCGGTGGCGAATGGCACTTACTTAAACTTCTTTGGGCGGCCATATTTGCGTACATTTTCTCGCTTCGCTCTAGGCAACATCAGTAAGAGATAGGGTTTTGGCCTGCGTTTAACCGCTCTTGGCTCTATGCGCCCTGGTCGCCTAGCGACTCCTTGCTGTGCAATCAGTGTCAGCAATGACAATAGTTGTCAGTGTACATAGGTCCACTTTTAGTGATGTACATAACCATATCTGATTACAACTCTCCAGCGATGGGTTTAAGTTAACATAGACTGTATTTCGACTAACATTCACTTACGTTGAATTTCGAATCTCTATAAGTACGGCGCTATCTCGCAGCCGGTCACGATTTTTAAGCGATATGAGCCAAAAACTATCCGGCCTAGTCGTTGTGTAAACTTAATATCATTTGAATATCGTTGCGACTTAAACCCTTCAGCACCTCGGTTTCGTCATGACTCAATCCATCTCCGCTATTTATATAACGCTCTATTTCGTAGGCTATTTCACTGGTCGAAGAATAGTAGAGCGATGGATGCAACTCGCTCAGCTTGGCGACAATGGTATTTATTAAGCTTTTTTGCTTGGAGGCAATTAAATCTTTATGTTTTTCTTCCATTTACCATTCTCGTACGTTGTTTGAATTATTTGTTACTGAATAAGTGATTGTTAGACCTCACTCATGAAAACGTCAGTTAGCGAGGGCAAATATCAACCTGAGCGTCGTTATAACATGCGCCGTCGGCCATGTCGGCTTTGTGGCCGGGAATCAATGCATTCACAGACAAACCCGATTCACTGCTGTTCAACCAAGCTCCCTTTGGTACATATAGCAATCCTGACTTAACCCGGTCAGAGACAACAAGCTGTAGTAGCACTTCGGCTTGGTCATTGACTAGTGCGACCTTTTGTCCCGCAATCAACCCTTTAGCATTTGCATCGTGCTGGTTCATCTCAACTTGATAAACTTCATCATTCGCATTGCTGCCTCCTAGGGTTGAATTGATGCGTTTGTCCGAGCTTGGGCTAATTAGGGTGAACTCGCGAGTCTGTTGAAGAGGCTGATACTGTGGTAAACCCAGACCGGCTCTATCTTGTTCACTTTGATTAAAAAGCAAGGCTCGATTAACCGGTGCATTTGGTGCGACATCACGAAATGCCGAGTTGCTATTGGCCGCTAAGCTCCCGTCTAGAGATTGACCCACCTCTGGTAAAGACTTGATCGCAGCCGCTAACATTTGCTGGTCACTTTCTCGAAACTCGGGCTCGTCAAAACCAAACGCTTCGGCTAACTCTCGAAATACCTGGGTGTTAGGGCGAGCGTCTCCGACTGCTGGAATAACCGCTGCCGAGCGTTGCATAACAGTGTGGCCGTAAGCCTTATATACATCGCTGTACTCCATCGAACTACAAGCGGGTAGCACAATATCAGCAAAGGCCATCGAATCGGTCATGGTCACATCAAAGCCGACGATAAATAATTCATCATCGCTCAATGCCTCCCTCAGTAAAGCTTGACGAGGATGAACTGCAAGCGGGTTATGATTATAGATAAACAGAGCTTTGATTGGCTGATCTAGGTCGTCCTCTACGATGTGCTGGCCAATATCCAGAATGTTAACAGTCCGAGTACCGGGCTTTATCCAATCAGGACGCTTTAAACTATCTCGATCAATATCGAAATAAGACGACGGGTCGCAGATACCGGCACCACGGGCTCCAAAATTACCGGTCAGTAACGGCAAAGCCATCGCCGCTCGAATCGCTGAGCCGCCGTTACGGTTGCGCTCCATTGCGACACCAATGCTCAATGATGCTGGCTTCAGCAAACACCAATAGCTGGCAAACTGACGAATTACATCCTCGCTAAGGCCACATTCAAGACTGGCTTTGTCAAGCGTCCAGTGTGCAGCCTCAGCTAGAAACGGCTCGGCGCCATTAATATGCTGATCGATAAAGGCTTGATCTAAACCGCCCATCTCGCGAATTTGGTTGGCCACGGCATACGCCAACACCACGTCGGTGCCCGGATTAATTTGCAAAAAAAGATCGGCATCATCAGCAATTCGAATACGCTTTGGATCAATCACGACAACTTTGGCACCCTCTTTTCGGGCGTTTCGTATTAACTTGATCAGATGCAGATGACCGACCGTAATATTATTAGCCCAAATCACGATCAACTTCGAATCGCCCATTTCGGCATGGGTGATACCACCAACATCACCCAGCACTGACTTCCAAGCAGCGGCCGTCACACCCGCGCATAACGGTGCACTGTCTAGTTGTGATGCCCCTAGTCGGTTAAAAAAACGTGAGTCCATCGAGCCAACAGACAGCACCCCCATTGGTCCAGCATACTT
>JAESTB010000606.1 GCA_016763815.1 Arenicella sp. | reverse complement strand
GTTGTTTTGTTTTGCCACTTCTTGTGCTTTAAGTGCGGCGGCTAGCGCATTAGGAGATGTCACGAGATAGCCCTCTATATACAAATACCGGCTATTGGCCAGTGCCTGCTCATCTAAATCAGCAATAGCTAATTCGCTACTGATGCCAAGATGGGTCGTCA
The DNA here is from genome assembly GCA_016763815.1 of Arenicella sp. GTDB lineage: Bacteria > Pseudomonadota > Gammaproteobacteria > Arenicellales > Arenicellaceae > Arenicella. The sequence continues at coordinate 16,616 of JAESTB010000606.1, read as the reverse complement.
TGGTGCGTTCGGCATCCGGTGTGATCATCGAAATACACTGGCCAGATACGCCGTCTTCTCTGCCGCTATCGAGATTGGTGTCGAGGCCAACGGCCTTCAGGTCGGCCATAAAGAAATCGCCGATAGCATCGGAGGCGACTTTACAGCTATAGAAATTTTCACCGCCGAGTTGAGAGATCGCGACCATGGTATTGGCCGCCGAACCGCCGCCGCACTGGTGGATAACCTTGTGCTCGTGTTGGTTTTCCAATAGATCGATGAGTGCTAGGCGGTCCTCGGTTTCGATCAGGGTCATAACACCCTTGTCGAATTGGGTCTTTTTGATAAAGGTATCTTCGACCTCGTATTCGGTATCAACTAATGCATTACCTATGCCATAGACGTCATATTTTTTCATGTGTTTTTCCTGAAGATCTGATGATTACTGTGTGTGCTCTTTATTCCAACCCGCTGAAGGCTCTCTATTACAAGCCGCTGAAGGCTCTTTACTTCAATCCGCTGAAGGCTCTATCCGCGGCGGCGAGGGTTTTGTCTATGTCGTCGTTGGTATGGGCGGCGCTGACAAAACCTGATTCGTAGGGTGAGGGTGCTAGGTTGATGCCTGCAGCCAATAGCTGATTAAAGAAATCGTTGAACTTGGCGCTATCGGCGTTCATGACTTCCGAGAATCGTGTGACTGGATCGACCGCGGTGAAGAAAAATCCGAACATCGCGCCGACCTGATTCGTGCTGAAGGCGATCTGGTGTTTGTCAGCCAGTGATTTTAGACCTGTGACTAGGCGGGTCGTTTTCTCGCTCAGCTGGCTGTAGAAACCAGGCGCCTCGATGAGAGAAAGGGTCTTTAAACCGGCGGTCATGGCGATGGGGTTGCCTGATAATGTACCTGCCTGATAGACGCCGCCTAATGGTGCAACCACGGACATGACATCTCGCCTGCCGCCGAAGGCGCCAACCGGCATGCCGCCGCCAATCACCTTGCCGAAACAGGTAAGATCGGGAGTAATTCCATAAACACCTTGCGCGCCGAGCAAGCCCACTCGGAAGCCAGTCATCACTTCATCAAAGATCAGCACTGTTCCATATTGATCACAAACCTTACGTAAACCTTCCAAAAAGCCAGGCTTAGGTGTGATCAAGTTCATATTGCCGGCCACTGGCTCGATAATAATAGCCGCAATTTCTTCGCCAAACCGGGCAAAAAGCTCTTCAACTTGAGGCAAGTCATTGAATTGCAATGTTAATGTTAGCTCAGCCAATGCCGCAGGAACACCAGGCGAGGTAGGCACACCAAAGGTGAGCGCTCCAGAACCGGCTTTTACCAATAAGCTGTCTGAGTGGCCGTGATAACAACCTTCAAACTTAACGATCTTGTCGCGACCGGTATAACCTCGAGCTAAACGCAAGGCGCTCATCGTCGCTTCGGTACCTGAGCTAACCATACGCACTTTGTCGATGCTCGGAATAAGCTCGCAAATCTTTCTAGCTAAAACGGTCTCAGATTCAGTTGGCGCACCAAAGCTGAGGCTATTCTCAGCCGCATCTTGGACCGATTTTATCACCTCATCGTTGGCGTGACCGAGAATCATCGGCCCCCAAGAGCCAACATAATCAATGTACTGCTTATCATCAGCATCCCACATGTAAGCACCTTTGGCACGCCGCATGAAAACCGGTTCGCCACCGACGCTTTTAAAGGCTCGAACAGGAGAGTTAACGCCGCCAGGAATGTATTTTTGAGCTTCTTGAAATCTTGATTGAGTCATTATTAAGGTCTCGACATCCAACAATATCGTCCATTTTATCAGGGTTAGGCAGCTTGCCACGTTGTGCAGCGTACGACAATAAATGTTTGCACGAAACTTACTAGTAGAGGCCTTTGTATGAACTAGAATTGAGATGAAAATCGAATAAAAACAGCCCAATTGTGGCGAAACATCACAAGACTAGCTGGCTATTCACTAGCTTTCCAACAAAAAGTGGGGAATTTTTAGCCACTTTCAATCACTTATTGCTTGATGCAAAGGCCTGATGCGAATCATAAAAATTTTAGCTACTTGCCAAGGCAATATCGCTACGTGTACGCTATATCAGCAGTGTGTGCTGCGATACTAACAGAAATTGCCTTTTCAAAAGGCAGGAGAAACTATGGGACTTTTTGATTTTGCGGCCAATATTGGCAAAAAAGTATTTGGGGTTGGCGATGCTGACGCAGCTGAAAAAATTAAACAAGATATAGAAAGTAATAATCCTGGCATAGAAAACTTAGAAGTTGAAATGCAAGAAGACACTGTCTGTGTCTTGCGGGGCATTTGCGAAAGTGTCGAGGCAAAGGAAAAGGCCATTTTAATGGCCGGCAACATGAAGGGTGTATCAGCCGTGGTCGCCGCGCGCTTAAAGGTAGCGGAATCCGCCGATGCTGGCGCTACAGTAAAAGCCGGTGAAGAACAAGAAGACTCGGCTTTCGAAGCATCAATTGATAGCCAATTTTATACTATCGAAAGTGGCGATACGCTCTGGGCAATTGCCGCCAAATTCCTAGGTAATGGCTCTAAATATCCAGAAATTTTTGAAGCAAATCGTGAAGTCATAGAAGACCCTGACAAAATTTTTCCTGGTCAAAAGATTCGCATCCCGAGCTCAAGCTCTAAATAAGCGAACGACGCAGAAGCATGGAGCAGCCTGTTTAGCAGGCTGCTTTTTTTTGCCTACTCGAAAAGGAGAGGCTTCGGTAGAACTCAACGATCCAATATTAAATCTCTCTAATGTTTCAATTTTTGCTTGAAAAGCTTACCAATAGCTCGCTATTTTCCACCTCAGCCTGAGAAATTCCAAACTATTTTTATCTCGCCCCGAGCTGAATGACTAAACAACAGCTTGGGAAAATGCTCTGAATACAGCTGCGCCGTTAAGCCGTATCGAAGGGCTGGTTAAAAGCCATTGATTTTACAAGGATATTGAGTAAACCTTAACAGCGAAAATCTGAGAAAACAGGGTTGATTGAGCACTTCTACGACTTTATACTCTATTCCTGAGTATTTTACTCAGGTTTCACTATCTGAAAGTATAATGGCAAGGTACAATAGCACTATGAAGTTAACCACCAGAGGCCGGTACGCAGTCACAGCGATGATGGACTTGGCTTTGCATGCCAAGCTAAATCGCATTACCTTAGCGGCCATTGCTGGCCGCCAAAACATCTCGCTCTCGTACTTAGAGCAATTGTTCAGAAGCTTGCGTAACGCGGGTTTAATAAAATCAGTTCGCGGCGCAAAAGGGGGTTACATGTTGGCTCGTAGTGAAAAAGAAATCTCACTCGCCGACATTCTCATCGCCGCCGATGAGCACATAAATTTAACCTGTGGCGGCGGCAGCACTTGTAACGATGCTGACCCGTGCCTAACGCATAGCTTGTGGACAAATTTAAGCCAAGAGTTTTTTGAATTCTTAGACAGCAAGAAACTGAGCGACCTAGTACGCTCTCGCCATGTACAAACCATGGCCACTCAACAAGATGTCACCTCGATCGGTGACATCCCAATTCATATAAGCAGTAAGATAGGATAAGTTGCTATGTCAGCCCCAATTTTGAATGAAAAGAACAAAGACCTCAAAGAACTGGTAAAACGCGAGTACAAAGAGGGCTTTGTTACCGACATTGAATCAGACACCTTCGAACCTGGTCTAGACGAAGATGTAGTCCGTCGCATTTCGGCTAAAAAGAACGAACCTGAATTCATGCTTGAATATCGACTTAAAGCTTTTCGCCGCTGGCTTAAAATGCCGGAACCGGGTTGGGCACATATTGATTATCCTAAAATTGATTTTCAAAGCATCGCCTATTTTTCAGCGCCTAAAGAAATGCCACAGCTCGATAGCCTAGATCAAGTTGATCCTAAGCTACTTGAGACCTATGCCAAGTTAGGCATTCCGCTAGAAGAGCAGAAAATGATGAACAACGTCGCGGTAGACGCGGTGTTCGATAGCGTTTCGGTACGGACCACTTTCCGCGAGACACTGTCGAAAGCGGGTGTGATTTTCATGCCTATTTCAGAAGCCTTGCAAGAGCACCCTGAGCTAATAAAGCAATATCTTGGCAGCGTGGTTCCAACTCAAGACAACTACTATGCAGCCTTAAACGCGGCGGTGTTCTCTGACGGCTCGTTTGTCTACATCCCTAAAGGCGTTCGTTGCCCAATGGAGCTGTCGACTTACTTTCGAATCAACGAAATGAACACTGGCCAGTTCGAACGCACGCTAATTATTGCCGAAGAAGGCGCTTACGTTAGCTACTTAGAAGGCTGCACCGCACCGCAACGTGATGAAAACCAGCTGCATGCCGCCGTTGTTGAACTGGTTGCGCACAAAGATGCTGAGATCAAATACTCAACCGTACAAAACTGGTACCCAGGTGATGAAAATGGCAAAGGCGGTATCTACAACTTTGTCACCAAGCGCGGTCTATGCAAAGGCGACAACTCTAAGATTTCTTGGACTCAAGTAGAAACTGGTTCAGCCATTACCTGGAAATATCCAAGCTGCGTATTGCAAGGCGACAACTCAGTCGGCGAGTTCTACTCAGTTGCACTAACGCATAATAAACAACAGGCTGATACTGGCACTAAGATGATTCACATGGGCAAAAACACGTCCAGCACCATTATCTCTAAGGGCATCTCAGCCGGTCATGGGCACAACACCTATCGTGGCCTAGTTAAAATTCTTAAAGGCGCTGATAACGCGCGTAACTTCTCGCAATGCGATTCACTGTTGATGGGAGACCAATGCGGCGCGCACACATTTCCATATATAGAAGTGCAAAATCCAACCGCGAATCTGGAGCATGAAGCGACTACCTCAAAGATTTCAGAAGACCAATTATTTTATTTAAAACAGCGCGGCCTAGGCGAAGAAGCGGCTGTTTCAATGATCGTAAATGGCTTCTGTAAAGATGTGTTCCGTGAGTTACCAATGGAATTTGCAGTAGAGGCACAGAAGTTGCTAGAAGTATCGCTAGAAGGCGCCGTCGGCTAATTATGCGGCCAGTTTTGATTCAACATTTGGTTGAAAAAAGTGGCTCACTTAACGCAATAGAAAATTAAATACGCGCGCCATAGGCCGAGTAAAAAAGAGTAGAGAGAAATATGTTAAAAGTTACAAACCTACATGTGTCGATAGACGGAAAGTCGATTCTAAATGGCATTAACTTAGAAGTTAAGCCAGGTGAGGTGCACGCCATCATGGGGCCCAATGGATCAGGTAAGAGCACATTAACCAATGTAATCGCTGGTCGCGATGGCTATGAAGTCACACAAGGTAGCATCGAATATTTAGGCAAAGATTTGCTTGAGCTAGCCGCCGAAGAGCGAGCTTGCGAAGGTATTTTTCTAGCCTTTCAATACCCGGTAGAAATTCCAGGTGTCAGCAATATGGCGATGTTGAAAGCAGCCATGAACTCTATGCGCAAGTACCGCGGCCAAGAAGAAATTAAAGCAGGCGATTTCTTGAAACTAATTCGTCAGAAAGCTGACCTTGTTGAAATGAAACACGAGTTTCTAAAGCGCGCGGTCAACCAAGGCTTCTCAGGCGGCGAAAAAAAACGTAACGAAATTCTGCAAATGGCAATGCTCGAGCCAAAACTAGCGCTGTTAGACGAAACCGATTCGGGGCTAGATATCGATGCACTGAAAACCGTTTCTCACGGTGTTAACGCCTTGCGTTCGCCTGAACGATCAATGGTTTTGGTGACTCACTACCAACGTCTTCTTGACTACATTGTGCCTGACTACGTACACGTTTTAGCCAATGGCAAAATCATCTAATCTGGCGACAAATCCTTAGCACTCGAACTGGAAGCCAAAGGCTATAGCTGGATCGAAGGAATGGAAAACACGGCATCAGCTGCGCAGCAGGCCAGCTAAATGATTACCGCAAATGAAAATATAAGCTGGGTAACAGCCCATGCTGATGCCGCACATAGCGGTGCCAACATAGCGTGGCTAAACCGGCAGCGTAAGTCAGCGCTTGCTCAATTTGAGGCTGTCGGCTTACCCGGCGTGCGTGATGAAGATTGGCGTTACACCAACTTACGTGCATTAAAAAGTAATGACTATACTCTGAGTGCAGTGTCATCACTAAACATTGAATTAGCCGATACAACAAACCCTCGTTTGGTGTTTGTTGATGGTCACTTAGACGTGGCAGCATCAACTGGCCTTAGTGATAGTGTTACATCATTAAAGGATTCGCTTGAAATCGTTGAAGGTCATTTCAGCTCAACGCTACCTAAAAAGCCTCACGGTTTTACCGCACTTAATACCGCTTACGCACATGACGGATACGTTGTTCACTTGAAGTCAGGCCAACGGTTAGAGGGTGTATTAGAAGTAGTCTTTGTATCTCAGTCTGCTGACGCCGTTAGCCATACTCGCAACCTGATTATTGCCGACGCTAATACCCAGTGTACGATAGTGGAACGCCATATCGGTGCCCACGGTACTGTGTATCTGAATAACGTGATTACTGAGATTGTTGCTGGCGACAACGCCCACATCGATCACTATAAAATTCAACAAGAATCAAACGACGCATTCCACATGGGCGGTGTGTTCATTAACCAAGCCAAAGGGTCGCAGGTTAAGAGTCACAACATCGCATTAAGTGGCTTAGTCACTCGTAACGACATCTACAGCAACTTGCTTGGCCAAGGTGCGCATGTGGAAATGAACGGTTTGGTTATTGGCCATGGCCGACAACACATCGACAATCATACTGAAGTGAATCATGCGGTGCCTAATTGCACCAGCGACGAATACTATAAAACAGTATTAGACGATCATTCTCGCAGTGTATTCCGCGGCCGTATTATCGTTGCCAAAGACGCACAACTAACCAATGCCGACCAACGGAACAATAATTTATTATTGTCAAAAAACGCCGAGGCTGATTGCAAACCGCAACTCGAGATCTACGCCGACGACGTTAAGTGTTCGCACGGCGCAACCGTTGGTCAGCTTGATCCAGTATCATTGTTCTATTTGAAATCACGAGGCATTGATGCCGAGTCAGCCACTGCGTTACTGACCTTCGCCTTCGCCAACGAAGTCATTGAGCGTATTAAGGTAGATAGTGTTCGCCAAGAGCTGACCCAAATTTTAGCGGGCGAGCTGTTGAGCGGTTTGGAAGAACTGGTTTAAAGATTTTAAACCTTAACGGCTCTAGGTTTTAACGGCCAACAATTTTAAAGGCCAACAAGTTCAAAGGTAAGTGTTATGACAGTTGTAGCGATCAGCAAACAGAAGGGGCTTGATGTAGAGCGCATCCGCGCTGACTTCCCGGTGCTCGATCAAAAAGTATCTGGCCACCCGCTAGTATATTTGGATAACGGTGCGTCGACTCAGAAGCCAAGCCAAGTGATCGATGTTATCAAGTATTTCTATGAAAACGATAATTCAAATGTTCACCGAGGTATTCATACCTTAAGCCAGCGTGCCACCGACCGCTTTGAAGGCGCTCGTAAGACTGTGCAGCATTTTATTAATGCGAAGAGTGAGGCTGAGATAATTTTCACCAGTGGCACCACTGAATCTATCAACCTAGTTGCGCATAGCTTTGTGCGAAGTTCGTTTGCCGCTGGAGATGAAGTTTTGATCTCAGCAATGGAACATCATTCAAACATTGTGCCTTGGCAGATGCTTGAACAACAGATTGGCATCAAACTGAAAGTGATTCCGATTAATGATAAGGGTGAGCTGTTATATGAAGAGTTTGAAAATCTGTTAAGTGAAAAAACCAAGTTACTGGCAATAACGCAACTCTCAAATGCGCTCGGCACGATTACTCCATTAAAGAAAATGATTGATGCGGCGCATGCGGTTGGTGCCAAAGTATTAGTCGATGGGGCGCAAGCGATAGCCCACACTGACGTTGATGTTCAAGCCTTAGATTGTGATTTTTATGCCTTTTCAGGACATAAAATTTTCTCGCCGACAGGGGTTGGCGTGCTGTATGGAAAACGTGCTTTACTCGATGCTATGCCGCCCTATAAAGGTGGTGGAGATATGATTAAAGTGGTTAGCTTTTCTGGCACTGAGTTCAATGAACTGCCCTACAAATTCGAAGCTGGCACACCAAATATCGCCGGTGTCATCGGCTTAGCCGCTGGTTTAGATTACGTCAGCGAGATTGGTATAGGCGTGATAGCCGAGTACGAACATGAATTACTTGAATACGCTACCGATAAAATGTTGGCGATTGAAGGCTTGCGCATCATCGGCACGGCCGCCGAGAAAGCCAGCATAATTTCATTTGAGATTGACGGCGTTCATGCATCTGACCTTGGTACATTACTCGACTCGCAAGGCGTTGCCATTCGCGTTGGCCATCATTGCGCTATGCCAGTGATGGAATTCTTCGGAGTCAGCGCAACAACGCGCGCGTCATTGGCTTTTTACAATAATAAGGCTGACATTGATGCCTTGGTTGCTGCGGTTAACAAGGCCGTATCAATGTTAAGATAATTTTTTAAAGGTGAACGTTATGAACGATACTCTTACTCCCTACATTGTTCCCGCAGAGAAAAGCGAAGCCAAGTCCGTATCTTCCGGGCCACGCACCCCTGAAGAGCTTGGCCCGGATATCATCGACGCTCTACGCACGGTCTATGATCCTGAAATTCCAGTAAATATCTACGACCTTGGCTTGATCTACGAGTTCAAAGTAGACGATAATTTTTTCGTCGACGTCAGCATGACGCTTACCGCGCCAGGCTGCCCTGTTGCCGAAACGTTCCCAGGCTTTGTTGAAAACGCGGTTAAAAGCGTTGTCGGTGTTTCTGACGCACGCGTCGAACTGACCTTTGAGCCTCCGTGGACTATGGCCAATATGTCGGAAGAAGCAAAGCTTGAATTAGGCATGATCTAAGATTAAAAGAACTAGTATGGACAAACCTAAAATTATCCAAGTATTGGAAGACGCCAAGCTAGCCCACAAAGCCGGCGACTTTGTAAACTCGCTCAAATTTTATGAGTACTTTTTCGATCATTCGCTGGATGATGACCCCTATGCCTTTTATGGTGCACGCTTATCGCATTGCTTAAACGGATGGGGCGAATTAGCGCAAGAATTTCCTGGTGCAAAGAATCGTTTAGAGGCTAAGAAGCGCGAGGTTCTAGATCATTATCTAGAACAACGTGAACCTGAACGCTTTCACGACTATCTAACTATTTGCCGTGTGCTTGGCGTTGAAAGCGATGCTGTTGAGCAGTTTTTAACGCTGCATCTTAGTGAGCCCAAATCAGCGGCCAAGCTTAGTAAGTATTTATGGAATGACTTGATCAACGCTGAGCAATGGGACGTCTGCAGCTCACTTATGCAGCAAGCTGCGCAAAAAATGGACGAACTATTTGCGGTATTTGATGAAGCGGCTCGCCTCAAAGAGTTCGACCCGTCGTTTGACAATATTCGCTTCGACCAGCATATTGTTGATACGCTGCTAGATGACCTCCAAAAAGTAGTTCTAGTATTGCGCTACGCCAATCGTAGTGATGACATCGACTCACTGCAGCGCCAGTTTCATCAAGGCGTTGAAAGCCGAGACCATTCGATATTAACAACACAGGTTCATGCGAAAAGCTCATTCCTTTTCGCTGGACACTAAAATAGAGTAATAGATATGACCATAGCCAGTGACAAAATCAGTGAGTCCAGCGAGATTCATGAAAGTACTGACAATGGACTCTACTACCGACACTGGCCAGCGACCGACACCAGCACTAAGGCCGTGGTACTTCTAGTACACGGCTTGGGCGAGCATTGCCAACGCTATGAGCACCTAGCGGCTCACCTCAACCAAGCCGGTTACGCGCTTAGCTCTATGGACCTTCCGGGCCATGGTAAATCTAACGGCATACGTGGTCACATCGACTCCTTCGATGTATTTGAAAACGCCACTCTTGAACTCTATCGCCGAACGCAAAGCAACCACCCGAATACACCTATATTCTTATTAGGCCATAGTATGGGAGGGCTAATTGCAACGCGATTACTACTGAATCACCAGGCTAAATTTGACGGCGCTATGCTCTCAGGCACGGCAATACAAAGCCCACAAGAACCACCAGCATGGCAAGTCGCGATCATTAATCTTGTTGCTAAACTTTTCCCCAAGGCTAAAGTGCTTGCACTTGACGCGTCAGCAGTCAGTCGAGACCCGACCGTAGTAGAAAAATATATGGCTGATCCGCTGGTGAGTAAAGAAAAACTGTCGGCGCAATTTCTAGTCAGCATGGCCAATGCAATGCAACAATGTAAGGATAATGCGGCGAGCATCACCTTGCCACTAAAAATCATGCATGGCTCGGCCGACGTAATGACAGCGCCAAGTGGCTCTCAAGTACTACATGACACGGTTTCTTCCAGCGATAAGCAAATAACAATCTACCAAGGATTGTTTCATGAAATCTTTAATGAGCCTGAAAGTGACACTATTTTTGCCGAGATGGTGACTTGGATGGACGCGACACTATCTTGATTGGCCTTCGATAGTGTCACGCTCGAATGCTATTGCCCGCAAATGCGGTCATCCTGACAACTTCGTTACCAACGAGCCGAAGGACTAGGTGCCCCTTGAGGGTATCTCGTTGTCCACACAGCGAATCCCCTATGCTATCTCAAGAATAAATCGCTAACACCGCCCCGGCAGGGTCGCGTATTACAAAGTATGTCTCACCGTTCATAATTCGCGGTCCTTGAATAATTTCCCCACCGAGTTCAACAACCTTTTCAGCGCTGGCTTTTGAGTTTTCCACACGCACGTACATCAACCATTGCGGTGGTAGTTCCGAGTTACTGCCTCTCGCGTGGCAAATTCCCGCTACGGATCCGCCGTTCGAAGCTAAATTCATAACGTAATCATCGTAATCGCCCATCGAAATTGGCTGCTTGTGCCAGCCGACTACTTCGGCATAGAAATCACTTACGCCGCCAGCATCGTTAACCGTTAAATCTCGCCATTCTATGGCTCCTACTGTTTTTTCTGAACCACCCATCACTAACCTTTTATATTCTGACTAACTATACAAACCACTATAGCATTACATACAAACCACATTCATTTGCCAACATCTGCTGATGGTAGAGTTTGAGACACAAGATGAAATTCAGCGCTTACTGAGCCGAGCGCCGGTAATAACTAACCATTAAGAAACCCATGAATGCACCACCTAGATGAGCAAAATGGGCGATATTTTGACCAAAGATCGAGAAGCCTGTAAAACCTGCCGCCAAATCAACTAATAATATAATCGGTACAAAATACTTCGCAGCAATCGGTACTGGCAAAAAGATCAGCATGATTTTGAAATTTGGAAACATCATCGCAAAAGCCACAAGCAAACCATAAATCGCGCCTGAGGCGCCAACCGTGTAACCATAAACAGGCCCCAATATAAATTGGTCTACCAATTGCGAAATAATCGCTGCACCGATACCGCAGACGAGATAAAAAACCAAAAAGCGCTGCATCCCCCAGACTTTCTCTAAAATACGCCCAAACGACCAGAGCGCAAGCATGTTAAATGCCAAGTGAGAAATGGAGCCATGTAAGAACATGTGCGTAAGCAACTGCCATGGCGCAAAACGAGAAGTTTGCCAGCCAAACATTTCAAAACCAGTAAGAGCGTTAGCAAATAAGCCTTGTTGAACTGCAAAGTAGATCACTACCGTTATAAACACTAAGCGGTTAGTCATACTACTCAGTAATTCTTGGATAGACGGCATAAATAATTTCAGCAATGGTTAATCGGCCTACATGATAACAAAGTGAATCGTTATACTGTGTCGACTTAAGCAATATAAAATAAAACTGGTCTGTGACTCATACGCTACAAAAATTATCTATTTCTGATGGCCACGGCCTAAGCGTTGACTTACTCAATTACGGCGCTCGCATTTGCGCTATCAACTTTCATGACCATCAGCTCGCCCTCAGCTTAGATCGTCTCGAAGACTACCTAGACGAGCCATTCTATTTGGGTGCAACGATCGGGCCAATTACCAATCGTATTGCAAATGGACGACTAAAGGTCAACGACGAATTATTACAGATGCCGTGCAATGAGGGCGAGCATACCCTACACAGTGGTGGCGCTGGGTTTGATAAGCATTTTTGGCAGCTCGAATCACACAGCCCAAACCAAATTTGCTTTTCCTTAGAGTACGACATGACCCTAGCTGGCTTGAAAGGCACACTGACAACCCATGCCATTTATCGCGTTACTGATGGCTGCTTAACGGTTAAATATCGCTCTAGCTGCGACATTACTTGTTTCATAAACCTAACTAATCATGTCTATTTAAACTTAAGTAGTTTGGATAATATTTCAGATCATCGGTTTCAGCTAAACGCCGATTCTTTTGTTATTGTTGATGGCCAAAATATTCCGACCGGCGAATTAAGAACACTCAATAAACCGCTTGAGTACCAATTAGATCATTCGCTCCATTCAGAGTTTATCGGGCTATGTGACCATCATTTTAATGTCCTAGAGCCCGAGATGGATAGCTTACGTGAGATGCTAAACGTTGTTTCACCTGGCTCGGGTATCAGCCTCACTGTCTCCGGCAACTCGCCTGGCTTTCAACTTTACACCGGCAAATTTCTAAGCACGCCTTTTGCTCCCTCGGGCGGTTTCTGCGTCGAAACTCAATTAGCCCCAGACGCGATTAATCAAGCAAACTTCTACTCGCCGTTATTACAGGCAAATCAACAACGTGAGCAAATTACTCAATACCAATTTACCCTTGCTCAAATCGCCTAAGACTGTACTAATAAGCGCTGCCGCAAAGACTCGACGTGATCGGCATCAAAACCTAACACCGTTAAGGCGTATTCATTAAAGCTACCATAGTGCTCGTTGACATAGCTCATCAGCGTTGTGATATAGCTTAAATCAGCATCAAAAACCGGCTGAACTAAGGCTCTTGGGTAATTCGCCAGTTTTTGTTGAAAATCTGAGTTACCTTGTGGCCCGCTTGCACCACCCGCATGAAATGCGCTCAGTAAGTTTTCAGTTTCACCTTGAGTGAGCAAATAATCTTCAACTATCTGCTCGTCACTGACACCCAATAGCGAAAGAATCAGCGCGGCGGCAACACCCGTCCGATCTTTGCCAGCAGCACAATGAAAAACTAAGGGAGTTTGCTGCTCGACTAAGCGCATCAGCATTTTTTTATAAATAGCTTGGTGCGAATACAACTTTTTAGGGTAGTTTAATCGCATTGCCTCGCGTACCTGAGCAGGGTCATTACTCTCGAGACTTTGTCGCCAAGAACTTTTGATCGCATCACTTTGCTCGTCACTATTACCTTGGAACTCGTCGTGCCAACTTAATAGCTCTGCATCTGGAACCGCATGACGCATAGTCGGGTAACGCTTGGTCTCCTCACTAAAGCGCAAATCGACCACGGTTTTAATACCCAAGGCGGCCATATCTTTAGCCCCCTGCTCGGTCATTCGGTCGAGTTGCGCTGAGCGATACATCTTGTTCCACCTCACCGTAAGACCATCTTGAGTTTGATACCCTCCAAGGTCACGAAAATTAATAACCCCTTCAAACTTTAAAACTCGTTGATTCTTCAAAAGTGGCTCATTAGTCATAGTTACCTTATGTTGAAATAGTTATAGTAGATCGGCGATTAGTCTTCAATTTAATGGCACAATGTTACAGGTAGCCGATAACGGAATAATGAGCGCAACATTAATGACAGGCTTTATTCGCAAACTCGGTCTATAGGCATAGAAATCGCACCTTATTATAGTGAAACAGAATGACTCTTACTTTTAAACATCCGATCCGTTTGGCGCCATTTTTGCTATTGCTGCTGTCACTGACCGCACAGGCACAGTTTTGGGGCAACAACAAAACAGAGTTGCTACCAGAGACCGAAGCCTTTGCCATGACTGCGTTTATCGACGGCGACCAGCTGCGTATTCAATGGAGTATTGCGCAAGACTATTACATGTACCGTGACCAGTTTGCTGTTTCGTCTAAGACACCTGGCGCTGAATTTGGCGAACTGGTTTTCCCGCAAGGTGTAGTCGAACAAGACCCCGAGTTCGGCGAAGTTGTGGTCTATTTTTTTAATGTTGATTTAACCGCACCAATTAAAAGCCTGCCCCGCTCAGGTAATCAAATCGAGCTTGAAGTCCTCGGCCAAGGATGCAACAAACCTATTGGCGTGTGTTACCCACCGCAAACCCGAACAATCACGGTTGATTTCGTAGCGCCAGCAAGTGCCAACGCGTCACCAACGGCAACGCCAGACACGTCGCAGAACGAGCAACCGAAAGGTTTTTCAGCCGCATCAACGGCAGATCTTGATAATAGCTTTTGGAGCTATGTGGTGGCGGCATTCTTTATCGGCATTTTGTTAAGCTTTACGCCATGTGTACTGCCAATGATTCCGATTCTGTTAGCCATCATTGCAGGGCAACATAAACCCAGCAAACTCAGCTCTGGATTACTCGCCTGTTGCTACGTTGCCGGGCACGTTGTGGTTTACGCGATTGCTGGTTGGGTACTAGGCAAAGGCGGCGGCCAACTGCAGGCGTACTTTCAAAGCCCTTATGTCATCGGTTTTGTTTGTAGCTTGTTGGTAGTGTTAGCAATTTCATTATTTGGCGCCTTTAAGATTCAGCTGCCAAGTTCTTTACAAACTAAATTAAGTAACGCTAAGCCAAATAGCCGGTCACTTTCAATTACCGCGTTTATTCTCGGTGCCATTTCCAGTTTAGTCGTCGGTGCTTGCGTATCGCCATTATTAATTGTTGCGATTGGTGCGGCTATCACACTGGGTGACCCAGTACTTGGTTCAGCGGTCATGATTGCGCTGGCACTGGGCATGGGAACTCTATTAATCGGGCTCGGCTTCGGTGCTGGCTGGTTACTACCAAAAGCCGGCTCTTGGATGAACCATGTACAAGTTATCTTGGGCTTTTTAGTGCTTGGCGCAGCCATCTTTATTGCTGGATTCATTGATCTAGTGCCGGTGCTTTACTTTTGGTCAGCGTTGCTAATTTGGCAAGGTTTCTATTTTTGGAACCTTGCGACGCCGATTCACTCCGACGTTATTAAAACCTTATTTCGAACGGTTAGCGTAATCATGATTATTTGGGGTGCGGCTGCCCTCCTTGGCGCTCAGTTCGGTGGCAAAGACATCACTCAACCATTAAACTCGGTTCGCATAGGTTCGCTTAATAGTGCTGGTGCCGCAACAATTGACAATAAGCTGCCGTTTAATCGAATCACTACCGTTGTTGAAGCAACTCAGTTACTTGAAGTGGCAAAGGCATCGAAGCAACCCGTATTGGTTGATTTTTATGCCGACTGGTGCCTAGATTGTAAGCGTATGCAACGCAGCACATTCACCGAGCAAAGCGTGCATATTGCACTTAATAATTGGTTGCTGATCGAAGCCGACGTAACCGATACCAATGATAACAGTGAAGCGCTAAAAAAATTCTTTGACGTGTTTGGCCCGCCGGCTACGTTATTCATCAAGGCCAATGGCGAAGAACACCAAAACCTACGGCAATACGGCTATATGAACAAAGACGATTTTCTTACCATTGTTGACCAAGCTAAACCATAGAGCGACATGACTAATCAGAACAAAGTACTTCTTCTAAGCATCGCTATCGTGGCATTCGTGGTCGGCATTGCGATTAATACATCTCGCACCGAACCGGTGTCTGAGGCTTCGGCATTGCTAAGCGCCCAATTAGAGACCAGCGACCCAATCACTGGTAGTAGTAATATTGATTCGGTACAGAATAAATTAGGCGAGCTTACCTTAGTTAATTTTTGGGCTACTTGGTGCAGCCCCTGTCGTGAAGAGATGCCATTATTTGAAGCCATGTATCGCCTACATCAAGAAGATGGTTTCACTATTATTGGCATAGCGATTGATAACCCTAGCCGTTCGCAACCATTTTTAGACTCGATGGATATCAGCTACCCAATTTTATATGCCGAAAACACCGGCATGCAATTACTCGAGAAAACGGGTAACGGACAAGGCTTGTTACCCTATTCTTTGCTGTTAGACAAACACGGAAATGTGTTGGATCAAGTATTAGGAAAAATTGATGAGGCGCAAATTCAAGCCTGGTTAACGGAGCACCTGTAACGTCTATTTAGGACCAATCGATATTTAAGTCGAATATGGATTCCTTACACCTTTTGCGTTCTTCCACCAAGTGCTCGGGCGAGACGATTAAAATCGGAATACGACTGACCGTACACTCTGCATTGCGTGTACTAAGTATTGACGACGGATATGGCTATGCCAATATTGGTTGCCCTTTACCGTCATCTGAGCGCAGCCGAAAGACTAGGTGCCCCTTGAGGGTATCTTATGATTGCGACGAATATTAGAGGTTTTTCCACTCGCTTAGCTTTCGCATATTGAGCGACTACTCAACTTCGCTCATACATTGCCACTCGGCAGTTGCTCCTGCACTGCTCTAATAAACTACATCCATGTAGCTATGCCGTGGCGGGCGTTGCACGCCGCACGTCCATTCTTTTGGCGCAAAAGAGCGCGTAGCCTGCCCTGGG